>JBHEOF010000035.1:0-31898 GCA_046261715.1 Bacteroidales bacterium | reverse complement strand
ATGAAATGATAGAAGATGCAGCCCAAAAAGCCAATGCCTGGGAATTTATCAATACGTTTCCCGGTAAATTAGACACCCTGGTGGGTGAACGGGGCACCCAGCTTTCGGGCGGACAGCGCCAGCGTATAGCCATAGCCCGGGCAGTGCTCAAAGACCCGAAAATACTCATATTGGATGAAGCCACATCTTCGCTTGACTCAGAGAATGAACGACTGGTGCAGGATGCCCTTGAAAAGCTTATGAAAGGCCGTACTTCCATTGTAATTGCACATCGTCTTTCTACCATCCGAAAGGCTGACCTTATTCTCGTAATGGATAATGGGCAAATCGTGGAACAGGGCACACACAAAGAATTGCTCAAATCAAAAACAGGCCTGTACAGGAATTTAAGCGAACTTCAGTTTCAAAGCTGACTCTGATAAAACTTACAAACCTCCTTTAACGGACATTCCTCGCACTTAGGTTTACGTGCCACACAAACATACCTTCCGTGCAGTATAAGCCAGTGATGGGCAATGGCCAGCAGATCTTCAGGGATGTATTTAACCAGTTGCCGTTCGGTTTCAAGGGGTGTTTTGGCTTTGGTGGTAAGACCTATACGTGCGGCTACCCTGAATACGTGCGTATCGACGGCCAGGGCCGGTTTGTTAAATACTACCGAAGCAATCACATTGGCTGTTTTACGTCCAACTCCAGGGAGACGCTGCAACTGATCAATTTCCTGGGGTACCACACCGTTAAATTCTGTAGTAAGCATTTGCGCCATCCCCAACAGATTTTTTGATTTGTTATTGGGATAGGAACAGCTTTTTATATACCCGAAGATTTCACCTACTTCTGCACCAGCAAGAGATTCAGCCGTGGGGAAACGTTCAAAAAAAGGCGGGGTGATCATATTCACACGTTTATCGGTGCATTGTGCCGATAGAATAACCGCCACAAGCAATTCGTAGGGGCTGGCATATTTTAATTCCGTTTCAGCAATGGGCTGATGTTTCAGAAAATAGTCCAGCACAAATTTGAAACGGTCTTTTTTGGTTATTCGCTTTTTTGGTGACTGCATTAAGATTTTATGATTTTTGGCTTTTACCGCAGAGACACAAAGACGCAGCGGTCGCAAAGATTACGTTTTAACACTTCAATTTGAGATTTTTGGGTTTTAATCTTACTATTCACTAATCACTAATCACTATTCACTAATCACTATTCACTAACCACTAATCACTAACCACTAACCACTAACCATTAATTCCACTACCTTCCCTTCACATCCTTGCTCATCATATCTACTTTTGCTTTAAGCTCATTTTTAAAGTCAATGATCCTTTGCCGGATTTCTTTATCCTGTGCACCCAGGATCTGTGCTGCCAGAATACCTGCATTGCGGGCACCATCAAGAGCAACTGTTGCCACAGGCACACCGGCCGGCATTTGCAGGATGGATAGCACAGAATCCCAGCCATCAATACTGTTGGATGATTTCACGGGCACCCCGATAACGGGCAGAGGAGTAAGCGATGCAATCATACCGGGAAGATGGGCTGCACCCCCGGCACCCGCAATAATAACTTTCACCCCTTTTTCATGGGCTGTTTTGGCAAATTCAAACATCTTTTCAGGAGTACGATGGGCTGAAACAATATCCACTTCGCAATCTACACCCAGGTCTCTAAGTATATTAATTGCTTCTTCCATTACCCTCAGATCGGAGGAGCTTCCCATTACAATAGCTACTTTTTTCATGGTGTTTGGTTATTGGTTATTAAGTTATTGGTTATTGAGTTATTAAGTTTCACTGCGGAGCCGGAAAGGCGCGGAGTTCGTGAATTTTTATTTTTTTCACATCCCCCTAGCCCCCTTCAAAGGGGGAATAGGCCGGCAATTAATTCAGATTTCCTATTCTCTATTCTTCGGTCTTCCGTCTCCCTCCTAACTTTTCACCTTCAATATATCTTTTACTTTCATTGCATTTTCTTTCGCCTTATCAAGGGAGTCAGCTGTTATGGTAACATGACCCATTTTTCTGTAGGGCCGGGTTTCTGTTTTTCCATACAGGTGCAAATAAGCGCCGTCAATTGCAAGCATTTCTTCGGCACCTTCGTAGAATACAGGCCCTGTATAATTTTCTTCACCGGTAAGATTAACCATTACCGCAGGCCGTATAAGTTTTGTATTACCAAGTGGAAATCCTAAAATTGCACGTAAATGCTGCTCAAACTGAGAAGTAACACATGCTTCTATGGTAAGGTGTCCGCTGTTATGCACCCTGGGAGCACATTCATTAACCCAGATCTCTCCCTTTTTTGTAACAAACATTTCTACAGCGAGCAGCCCCACAATCTGTAACTTTTCCATCAGAGATTGGGCAATAATTCCTGCAGCATCAAGGTACTCTGATGAAAGATCAGCCGGACAGAAAACATACTCAACAAGATTGGCAACGGGGTGAAATGCCATCTCAACAGGTGGAAAAACCCTTATCTCGCCTGCTTCATTGCGTGCAGCAACGATAGCTATTTCATGTTCTATGGCAGCCAGTTCTTCAACCAATCCCGGCACATCCGGAATACTTTCAATATCAGACTTAGATCTTACAATGACTACTCCCCTGCCATCATACCCACCCACAGCTGCTTTCCAAACAAATGGCAATTGGGTAGAATTTTTCTCAATCCTTCGCAACATCTCAGCCTTATTCTTAAACCCAAACCAGGGTGCCGTAGGAACATGATGTTCCTGATAGAATTGTTTCTGATCTACCTTGTTCTTAATTAGTTCAACGATCTCAGGCTGCGGAAATACCTTCTTACCCATTTTTTGCAAGTCTTTCATAGCCTGTGTATTCACATTTTCAATTTCAATGGTAATTACATCGCAATCCTGTCCGAACTGCATTACAGCATCATAATCATTGAAACTGCCTTGCACAAACTCCTTGCTGCCCACAGAGCAGGGAGCATCAGCAGACGGATCAAGAACTTTCGTATAAAAGTCGTAACGTCGGGTTACATCAAGTAACATTTTTCCCAGTTGACCACCACCTAGAATACCTATCTTTTTTTCTTTTGAAGAAAAGTAATTTTCCATATTAACCGATCATTCTTATTGTTACTGCAGACAAAGGTAAGAAGTTCTTTTATTTTTGGAAATCAATCAATACGATTGTTTAATTAGCAGGGGGCTAAGCCGCACAGGTTTAAACAGAAATTCTAATATTAAATATTCGCTGTAAAATGCTGGTTATTATCAGAATTTTTATTAGATTTGAAAGTATAACTACTTATGATCAGAGAAAAAATATATACAGGTAAAACAAAGGAATCAGTATTTTCTACTGAACTGATTGCTGTTTCTGAGCCCCGGGTTGCAAAACTGAGCGGAATCAAGCTTTTTTTCCTTGCCATGGTTTTTATGGGTCAGTTGGCCGGAAGTCCTGCGCAAACACGTGATCGTGTTGCATTATCATACCACAAGCAACTGGTAAGGGTATTTGAATACCGCGACTCGCTTGAAGGTGTTCATCCCTTCATAAAAGGTCTTTACCCGATCGCCATTGCAGAAGACGGTTATTTTTATGTATTTGACCTTAACAGCACAAAAACAGATTACCGGATTGTGGCATATGAGGAAATAGAAATGAAGGTGCCCAAAGGAGTCAGGGCGGCATTTCCGCTGCAGTTTTATGACAATACATGTGCTTGCGTAGTTACCGGTGATGTTTTTGATACACCGGAAGGTTATGTAGTAATATTCCATGAATTTGTTCATTGTCACCAGTGGAATACTGTTGAACCAAAGCTACGTGAAGAACTTCCATTGGCAGTTAAGGCCTCAGAATCCGGTGATTACATGTGGGAAATTAATCATTCATTCCCCTATGATGACGCTTGGTTTGTAAAAACTTACACAGCTTTTCGGGAGGCTGCACTCAATAATGATCATGAACTGGTTACAGAACTCAGAACTGATCTTGCGTCCATTTTAAATGATGATGACTACCAGTATATGGTGTGGCAGGAATGGAAGGAAGGGTTTGCCCTTTATCTGGAAAATAAAATGCGTATGCATCTCGATCTGCAGGAAAACACTGTTGGAAGGGAACCTCCATACAACCGTACTGTTTTTTATGCCGGAGGTTCTGCATACATAAATTATCTTGCACAAGAAAATCCTGATCTTCTCACTGATCTTGAAGCATTGTTTTACAGTATGTATTAATCAAGTCTGACTTTAATCCTACTCAATGAAGCATATATTTCCCCTGATTATCTCATTGACCATTCTTACATCATTATCTTACGGAGCCAATGATAATTATCCGTTCGGGGGAAGGGCAGCAGGTATGGGCAATGCAGCCGTTACACTTTATGATTTCTGGGCCATCAGTCATAACCAGGCCGGGCTGGCCAGGATGCAGCACATGGCTGCAGGCGTATATTTTGAAAACCGTTTTCTTTTGCAGGAATTAAGCTTTGGAGCAGGTGCTTTTGTATACCCAACAGAATCGGGCGTTTTAGGTTTTAACTTCACCCATTTCGGGTTTGAATTGTATAACGAAAATAAGATAGGCCTTGCCTATGCAAGAGATTTTGGTGAACAATTCTCCATGGGTGTACAATTGAATTACCACAATACCAGTATTGCTGAAGATTACGGCAACAAGGGAAATCTTTCCTTTGAGCTGGGTGCAATTTTTCATATTCTCCCAGAACTAAGCATAGGGGTGCATGTATTTAATCCTACCCGGGCAAAGATCGCAGATTTTGCCAATGAAAGAATTCCCACAATTTTTCGTACCGGAATTTCCTATGAGTTTTCCGACAGGGTAATTGTAGTAGTTGAAACCGAAAAGAGTGTAAATCTGAATCCGGTTTTTCGCACCGGTATTGAGTACCGTATTTCCGACCCATTGTACATAAGGGGTGGCATAGGGACCAATCCTACAACCAATGCTTTTGGGTTTGGACTTGAACTGGGTAGCCTGAATATTGATGTTGCCACATCTTTCCATCACGTATTGGGTTATTCGCCGCAACTGAGTTTTATTTACCATTTTAAATAGTAAAACTTAGTATGCAGTTGTTGACTATAAAATATTTCTTTCCGGGGTTTCTCAAGCAACTGTTATTTTTCGTGTTTTTTATTTTGCCGTATCTTATATACTCTCAGCAGGAAGAAATCCCTCCCCCTGTTAAACCACCGGAACAGATCGTTGAAGATGACGATTTTAATCAAAGGGTTGAAAGCCTGATTGAAGAAAGCGATGAAGAAATTGATGCTACGGAACTGATTGAAGAGCTGGAATTGCTCAGGCAAGATCCCCTTAATCTTAAATCTGATAAGTATGATGGAGCTCCAGGCCATAGATGGTTTTGATCTGGAGACCATAAGGCAAATACAACCTTTTGTAACCGTAAGTGAAATTGTGGAACGGCGCCGGTTCAATATCGGCGATATATTGGAACGCGGAAACAGTCAGTATTTTCTCCGCTATCAGCAATTGTTTGAAGAACAAAGGGGCTTCTCTCCCATTGATACGGAAGAACTTGAAGCAAATCCGAATGCACGATATCCGGGTAGTTCTTACCGGTTATATTCACGATACCGGTTTTCATATTATAACAATCTGAGCATTGGGTTTACAGCCGAAAAGGATCCCGGGGAAGAGTTTTTCCGGGGCAGTCAACCTTCTGGTTTTGACTATTACTCAGCACATTTTTACCTGCGCGATGCAGGACGTATAAAATCACTGACATTAGGAGATTACCAGATACAATTCGGGCAGGGTTTAACACTTTGGTCGGGGCTTGCTTTCGGAAAAAGCAGTGAGGCGGTCAACGTGAAGAAAAATGGTTTGGGTCTTCGACCCTGGACATCAGTAGATGAAAACAACTTTATGCGTGGTGCAGGGGCAACGATTTCGCTGGGAAGTTTAGAACTTACAGGGTTTTATTCCCGAAAAAGCCGCGATGCCAATGTCATTGAGTTTGATACCATTGTACAGGAAGCCCTGGTAATAACAAGTCTGCAACAAACCGGTCTCCACCGCACACCCCGCGAACTGGAGAATAAAAATTCAGTTCAGGAAACGTTCCTGGGATCCAATATTACCTACCGTAAGTCGAATCTTCATTTAGGAATTACCGGGTATTACATGGAGCTGGGTGCGGAGTTTCAGAGGAATTTATCCTTTTATAATCAGTTTGACTTTAACAACCAAACAAATTGGGCAACAGGTGTTGATTATAGTTACATCTTCAGGAATTTCAACTTTTTCGGCGAAGCAGCAACCAGCCAGAACGGCGGTTATGCATTGCTGAATGGGGTGATGATGAGCCTGGATCCCAGGTTATCCATGAGTATACTGCATAGAAAGTTCAGTAAAGATTACCAGTCGTTGTTAAGTGTTGCTTTTTCTGAGAATACCCGTGTCGTAAATGAAAATGGATTATACCTGGGATTGAATGCACGCTTTTCACGTGCATGGACCCTCAATGCCTACGCCGATCATTTCTCATTTCCCTGGATGAAATTCCGTACCTACGCCCCATCCAGAGGGTATGACTACCTGGTTCAGTTAAATTACCGTCCGGAACGTAACATAGAAATGTACGCCCGCTATCGCATAAAAAACAAACCCCTTAATTCACCCGATGAGAATGTTATCCGGTATCTGGATGATGTAAAAAGACAAAATATACGTTTGCATGCCGGTTATCCTGTAAGCCCATCCTTTACTTTTCGTAACCGTGTTGAGCTGATATTTTTTGAGCATGGTTCAAAGAAACAAAACGGCTATCTCATTTATCAGGATATTGCTTACAGAAGTTTTACAAGCCCCTGGGCCATAACTGCCCGCTATGCTATTTTTGATACTGATGGCTTTGATGCCCGAATTTATGCTTACGAAAACGATGTGCTTTATGCATTCTCCTTTCCTTTTTATTCAGAAAAAGGACATAGAGCTTATATTGTAGCACGTTATCGTGTAAACAGAAATATTGATTTACAGGCAAGACTGGCACAAACGGTATATACCAACCGCCATGAAATTGGCACCGGACTCGACCTGATTGATGGGAATTCGCGAACAGAGATCAAAGTGCAAATGCGTCTACGATTCTGAAAAATCCAAACTTTTTCATACATTATTCCTTTTTACAAGAGTTTGAATAAATAGTTTTTTATCTTTGCTCGGCTTTGATATTGAAATTAATTTTCAGAAAACCATTAATTAACCAAATATTCAACAAAAATTTATTTACATGGAAAAGGGACATCCAAAAGCATTGTACTATCTTTTCTTTGCCGAACTCTGGGAAAGATTTGCTTACTATGGTATGCGTGCCTTGCTGGTTTTGTATATCGTACGGGAACTTTATGTTGATATGGGAACTGGTGCTGAGCCACGTGGATTTGAAATTTACGCTGCATTTGGTGCACTTGTATATGCCACGCCGGTTATCGGAGGCATGATTGCTGACAAGTACCTGGGGTATCGTAAAGCGATTCTCAATGGGGGTATAATGATGGCCATCGGACTTTTTATGATGGCAGTAGGAAGTGAGCTGTTCTTTTATGCAGGACTTGGCTTTCTGGTAACCGGTAATGGTTTGTTCAAACCCAATATCTCTTCAATGGTGGGTGGTTTGTACAAGCAGGGGGATCCACGTCGCGATGCCGGGTTTACGATTTTTTATATGGGTATCAATTTAGGGGCATTTATTTCACCCCTTGCCTGCGGGGCAGTTGCAGAATTGTACGGCAGGGTTTATGGATTCGGACTTGCGGGTATAGGTATCCTGCTTGGTTTGATCGTATTCCAAATAGGGATAAAAAATGGTACTTTCGGACAGAATGGTGAAAGACCTGTTACCGGTCTTGGAGAAAAGAAAGCTTTTGGTTTGACCAATGCACTATGGTCTGTACTGCTCTCTTACCTGGCTGTACCCCTTCTTACATTCCTGATCTACAAGAGTAACTTTGCCGGTTATCTTTTATATGCTATTTTGGTTTTTGTTGTGGTTATTGTAGGCAAATCATTTTTTGAGATAACAAAAATTGAGCGTGAGAAAATCATTGCAATTTTTATCCTGGCATTTTTCAGTACTGTTTTCTGGGCATTTTTTGAACAGGCAGGAAGTACCATTACACTTTTTGCAGACAAGAATGTGAACCTGATCTTTATGAATGCTGAGCAAAGTAACAGTATCAATCCTTTGTTTATTATTGTACTTGCCATACCCTTCTCCATGTTATGGACCTGGATGGCAAATATAAAAATGAATCCGTATACACCTTATAAGTTTGCTTTCGGGATTGCACAACTCGGATTAGGATTCCTTGTTTTCGCACTGGGTGCCAGATTTGCATCTGAAACAGGTCTTGTTCCTTTGTCTTTCCTTATCATAGGATATTTTCTTATCACAACAGGAGAGCTATTTATAAGCCCGATAGGTTTGTCAATGGTTACCAGGTTATCACCTGCAAAAGTAGTTTCATTTATGATGGGAGTATGGTTCCTTTCCATGTCATTTGCCCAATATATTGCAGGAATAATAGCCAAGTTTACAACCCGTGAATTTACTTCCAACGGTGGCATTCTTGACAGAATTGCAGAAAGTGTTACAGGCCTCACTCCTGAATTGGCTGCAGAAAAAGGAGGTAAATTCTTTTCCTTACTTTCTTATACCAATGTATTCTCATCAATTGCCATAGTTGCTATTGGTGTTGCGGTAATTGCTTTATTAATAGCACCTCTTATCAGAAAATTAATGCACGGTGAACATTAGGAATTGAACTGATAATTGACCAAAAAGTAAAGGGCTGCATATGATTTGCAGCCCTTTTTACTTTTAATTCTATTAAATTTAAACATATAAACTTAACCCTTTAAACCAAACCTACCATCCCGGCCAGAAACTCAATCCAAAAACTCCTTTAAACCTTCTGTCAAGAGTAAAAGGTATTGCATAGTATGGTTCAAGTACCAAAGCACCAAACAGATTGATCCTGAGTGAAGGACCTGTGCTGAAAACCGGATAACGGTTGTCAACTATTCTATTTTCTTCATCTATTTCAAAAGTATAATTTTGATTAATAATACTACCTTCTCTCCATGCTATACCGGCATCCAGAAACCAACCAAGCTCAGTAAAAAAGAATCCACTTGGAATCAGCGCAAGTCTTTCAGGTCCGGTAAAAGGTACTTTTAATTCCAGTCCACCCAAAAGCATTCTTGTGCCCTGCAAGCTATTTGCAAAACCCTCAAACTCTCTCTGATTGAATTCATTTCCTAGGCTATTAAGTGAGGAAAAGTCATAACCTCTCATGTATGTTGGATACCCCAGGAACAATGGATAAAATAAATTATTTTGGGCATCTTTACCATATCGGCCAAAATGAGAAGCCCTGAATGCAACGCTGAAAGGAAGACGGAAAAAATATTTCCTGTAATCAGCAATGGCATTATACATATCTATTTCGCCAAACATTTTTTCAATACTAAACCGGTAGCGGTGTCCTGCCATAGGAGAAGCCATTCCAAAGTAGGAATTATCACCCACATAACCCAGGCTAACCCTTTGCAGGTTAAACCCATCACGGGTATCTCCTCTGCTTCGGTCCTGTCCGGCATAAAACCCATTGGGGTCATAATAGGTATGAAATATATCTTGTCGGAAGTAATACCAGGCATGATTGGCACTTAACTCTATTCGTCGTGTGGTTGAAATGGGATAATACGCAAACATACCAAACTGGGTTTCAAAGGTACGTTGGATAATATACTGAAAATCAGTAAACGGCACACTATCCTGATTATACTCAACATCAATATTCAGAAATGCAAATGGATAGGGAATATGAGAAACACTGGCTCCCCAGTTGATCCGGTTTTTTTGATTTACAAATCCTATCTGCCCGCCAAAGTCATAAATCTCGCCATTTACCGCCAGAACAGAAAACAACTGATTATGTCCTACAATATCGCTGAACATCATCGACACACCACCTTGCATACCGGTACCAAAACGGCTGGTTGCCACTCCTACTCCACTGCTGCCTATATATGTCAATCCAAATTGTGGTTTGAAAGGTTTAACCTGAAATGAATCAACAGGAAAAACACTATCTCTTTCTTCATTATTGATAAAATCGTCTACAATAGGTTCTGATGATCTGCTTACAGGCGGTAAAGTTGCAGCATCCATATTGATATCCATCGGATCTACCTCAGTAAAACTAAAATCATCTTTGGTTGCTGTATAAATAAAGTATTTCCCATCAGAAAAATGACTGTAAGCAATCTCACCTGAATTACGGGCTACACTGATTGCCGGAGAAAGATGGGTAATACCGCTTATACCGGTATACAAATTGGTTAACCGGTATACCTTCCCATTATTAAGACTGTAATAATACAGATTACGGAATCCATCACGGTTTGAAAGAAAATATAAACCTTCCTGCTCAGCGTCAAATTGAGGGTTAAGATTTTGGGCTCCAGGAAAAACATCCAGCACTCTGATTTTTCTTTCCTGACTTTCCATATCCATTATTGCCACGTTAAATGAATAGCTAAGGGTATCAGGATTAAAACTATCGGGAAGCAGATCAGTGGATATTGTCAGATAACGGCCGTCGGGCGACCAACTCGGGTGAATATAAGAATACCTGTCATTGGTTAATTTTTCAACTTCGTAGGTTTCCATATCAAGCATATACAGGTTTCCAATACCTTCAACCAGGCCTGTAAAAACAACATGCTTACCATCGGGCGACCAGCTTGGATTGTTAAGGGAAGGAGCTTCATCAACAGGAATATGTCTGGTTCTTCTGGGCCGGTTAACATCCACAACAACCAATTGATTCTGACCTTGCTTTACTGCCACATGAACAAACTTTGAACCATCAGGGGACCATGTACCCACAGATTCAAAAAAGTTAAATGCATCAATATCAGCACTTCGAGTACTGCTGGAAAGTTTCCTGATGATTTTTCCTGTCTCAGCATTTGCCAGATACAGGTCAAGTGAAAAGAGATCCTTTTCAGAGAAAAAAGCAATATGCTTTCCATCAGGGCTAAGAGATGGCGAAATATTCATTTGGCCTGCATTGGATTCATCAATTCTTCTTTCTCCCACCGGTTCAAGCATAGCACTATCGGTAAGAAATTGCTGAAAATGATTTTCTGTAGCACTTTTCCAGAGATTTGACACCGTGGTAGCATTTAATCCTATTATACGTTCCATAGCTCTTTCATAACCGAACTTTGCCGTTTCACGGTAAAGTGGTGCAATTACATCATCACCCCAGGTTCTGCCAACAAAAGATACAAAGGAATGGCCATAGCGATAGGGATTGTAAGAATAATCGCGGGTCATATCACGTAAGGAGGGAAAATCATCATTGATAACAGCATCTCTTATGATCATGGCAGTATGTGCATCTACACTTCCTATAGAAAAATATTCTGCCATACCTTCTACCAACCATAAAGGCAAATTCCTGAGCGAGTTCATTGACAACGAATCATCAATAAACAGCGCCCGAAAATGAAATACGTGCACCAACTCATGACCAATTACATGGTCGGTTTGCGCATTGGTTTCCAGTACAGGAATTACTACCCGGTTTTTAAGCGCTTCAGTAACACCTTGGGTACCAATCCCTATCATGCCACCAATAGCAGTTGTTTGCTGAAATTCGGGATGGTTCTGATAAACAAGAATCGGACTGGGTTTCTCAAAAGTATCTTTAAAAAGTTTCTGATGCCTGATATACCATTTTTCAAACTGATTGGCAATAGAATTTACTACCGAATCATTCTCAAAATAATGATAAAATGTAAAATTTGGTGATTCATAAACCTTATAATCAAAACTCCGGTAACTGGGTTTGTTTCGTCCAAAATACTGAGAGTATAAAGGTGATGAATCAAGAGTAATCCAGAATGCAAGAAGCAACATTAATATGTTACCTGACATTATCCTTTTAAAAATATTTTTAACTGTCATAATTATTTTATTTTTTCAATGAGAATAATCTGAAATTCAAAACATATTGGGTATGCTAACAAAAATATTTGCATCAAAAATTATACCTTGATTTTGTATAGTAATCAAATAATTGCTAAACAGAAAAAATTAAAACTTTGTTTAGGCGATAATTCTGTGATCGTCCGGATTCTTTTAAAAATGATCATTTTAGATATTTTTTTAATAAACTTTATAAAAGTAACAATATTCGCAGCCAAAATAAAATATGATCAACCACTAAAAAGAATGCCTGACAATACTATTGAATGATATAGATTTTAAATAGCATAAACTTACATATGTAGAAAAATTCATGAAATATTACGGTTTTTTTTTGCACATTTGTAGCAAAATCAAGAGATATGTTAGAAGTTAATGAAAAGTATTTTGATAAGTTCAGAAAAAACATTGTAGGAATTGATCAAACTTTTGTTTCTCCTTACGGAATTCAGAAATTATTATATGCTGACTGGATTGCCAGTGGCAGGCTTTACGGACCAATTGAAAATACCCTAAAAGAAAAATTTGGCCCATTTGTGGGTAATACGCATACCGAAGCCAGCGAAACAGGTGTATTGATGACAAATGCCTATCATTATGCCCATAAAAAAATAAAAAAACATGTAAATGCCGGTCCGCAGGATGTTATTATAACTGCCGGTAGCGGTATGACCACAGTAATCAATAAATTTCAACGTATACTGGGTTTAAGAATTTGCGGAAAACTTTCTGTGGGTAAATGTATGCAACAGAAAGAGAAACCTGTGGTATTTATTTCCCACATGGAGCACCATTCCAATCACACATCATGGTTTGAAACTATTGCCGATATTGTAGTAATCAAACCAGCGGCTGATATGTTGATTGACACAGATGAATTGCGCCGCGAACTTGAAAAGCATAAAGACAGGAAACTGAAAATAGGATCTTTTACTGCTTGTTCAAATGTAACAGGTATTCGCACTCCAATATATGAGCTGGCTCGAATAATGCATGAATATGAAGGGATTTGTTTTATCGACTATGCTGCAAGTGCACCATATGATGAAATAAATATGCACCCCGGAGATCCGATGGAAAAGCTTGATGCAGTATTGTTTTCGCCCCATAAATTCCTTGGAGGCCCCGGCAGTCCGGGTGTATTGATTTTTGATTCATCTATATACAAATCAGAAGTTCCTGATAACCCGGGTGGTGGCACAGTTGACTGGACAAATCCCTGGGGAGAATACAAATACATTGACGACATTGAACTACGTGAAGACGGCGGCACTCCGGGATTTCTTCAGACTATTAAAGCTGCTCTTGCTATCGATCTTAAAGATCAGATGGGTGTTGAAAATATACACAAGCGCGAAGATCAGCTGTTAAAAATTGCTCTGGATGAAATGGATAAAGTTCCTGGTCTGAAAATTCTTGCAGATAATACCCGCACAAGACTGGGGGTAATATCTTTTTATTTTGATGACATCCACTTCAACCTTATAGTAAAAATGCTTAACGACCGCTACGGAATACAGGTCAGAGGAGGATGTGCCTGTGCGGGTACATACGGTCATTTTTTATTGAATGTAGACTATGAACACTCAAAAAACATAACTTCCAAAATCAATACAGGAGATCTATCTGACAAACCAGGCTGGATAAGGCTATCGCTGCATCCTACCATGACCGACAATGAACTTTATTTTATTATGGCGGCCATAAGAGAGATCAAAAAGAATGTAAGCAAATGGGAAAAAGATTACAGGCATATTTCAAGAACCAACGAGTTTAAGCACTATAAAGCTCCGGATGATTATACTGACTTTGTGAAAGACTGGTTTAAACTTGATGCACCCACCTTGTAGCAGAATATTTACTATCAATTGTTAAACATTCTTTGTAAGCGACCGACCTGGGTTGTCCACCACATTTGGGTAAATTCCATATCGTTTTCCTCGGAGTAATCACTCACTATTAAAGCAGACTCACCTGAAACAGGCTCATGATTAATGCGCATCTCAAGCATAAACCCTTCATGAAAATCATCTGTCCATTCAAACTTTACATACTCAGGTTCTTTTGATTCAATGAGTTTGGCAGATTGCAGGCTTCCCTCCCATTCAAAATTAAATTCATCTTCCTTAACATTAACTTTTTCGGCAAACCACCGTGCGAGGCCCTCTGATGTACTTATTAATGTAAAAAGCAGCCTGGGGGAAACCCTCATGGGAAACTCTAATGTAAATTTTTTCAGAGGAGTCATAATAAATCCTTTTATGAACTTTGGCTTTGTGCAATATACAAAAAAAACCACTATAACCAAGCTTTGCATCAATAATTTTTCAACCATTTGTTAACAAAATTACAGGCTGCTATTTTTTCATAGTTTACTTATAATCAATATTTTAATTCTTATCTTGAGCTTTGAGATAATATGAATTTTAACCGAAATACAACAAAGAACAATTATCAATTTATGATCAATCTCAGCAACAAAATTTTGTGTAGGTTTGCCATGTTTTTTCAATGCAAAAATTGAATGAAAAAAAACATATATCTGGTATATCTTCTTACCCTGCTTGCAATATCCTTCTGGGGCATTTCCTATGTATGGATGAAAGTGGTATTTGAATATTACAGTCCGTCGGCCACAATGTTTCTCAGGCTTGTACTTTCGTCTGTATTTCTTTATTTATTTCTGGGTTTTTTCTGGAAAAAAGAGAAGATTCAAAAGCAGGATTATATGTCATTCTTCTGGTTATCGCTATTTTCTCCTTTTTTCTACTTTATTGGCGAAAGTTTTGGCCTTGAGCTTGTTTCACCAACAATTGCAGCAGTAATAATTGCAACCATACCTGTATTTACACCCTTTCTGGGTTATATTGCTTTTGGTGAAAAACTAACTAAGCTGAATGTTATTGGTTTCTTTATTTCTTTTTCCGGTGTAATGATTATGGTACTCGACTTTGAATTCCGTTTCAGTGCATCTCCTAAAGGAGTTCTGTTGTTATTTTTAGCAGTAGCTTCGGCGCTGGCCCATATGATTTTTTTAAAAAAGCTGGCCTTTAAGTACTCTTCAGGAACCATTATTAAAACCCAAAACCTCTTAGGGGCCATCTTTTTTCTTCCTGTTGTTCTGATTTTTGATTTTCAGGACTTTATTACCACACGCCCTTCATCCGAAGCCATCTGGGCACTGATAAAACTTGCAATATTTGCCTCTACCCTGGCTTTTATATTTTTTACATTCTCGGTAAGAAATATCGGGATTGCCCGTACATCTATTTTTGCCAATCTCATTCCTGTTTTCACTGCGATATTCTCCTTTTTTCTGCTGGGTGAAAACATCGACCTAAGCAAAATAATTGGAATACTTGTGGTAATTTCAGGACTGATGCTTTCACAGTTGACGAAAATTAAAAAGAAAAAACCGTGATACATCAACAAATCCAGCACTCAAAAAAGGAAAAATGCCTGCCTGTAGTTCTTTTCTGAAAAAGGAAATCTTTTCGTTTTTATTCCTTGCAATTTAAAATTCTTTACTATTTTTGCACCACTCAAAACGGCGGGGTAGCTCAGGTGGTTAGAGCGTCGGATTCATAACCCGAAGGTCACGAGTTCAACTCTCGTCCCCGCTACAAAAAAGTCCTCTGAAAACATTAAATTTTTCAGAGGACTTTCTTTTTATTCTATTTTAATATATCAAAGTTTTTAAAAGTAACCCATCCCGGTTTTACACAATTCATAAAACATATCACCGACTTTTTCAGTCAAATCCAGAAAATACTTTTCACCTTTTTCCCGTGTGGCAAATTCCGGATTCCCTATCCCTGTATCTGAAGTTACTTTTGACCATTTTCTTTCTGTCCATACCCAGTTTTCATCGAAATACTTCAGGTTGATTTTCTTTTCCTTACCCTTGCCCCAAAACTTTTTGTCGAGCACCAGATCAGGCTTAAGATACAGCATCAGACTGGTTTCCATTTCATCAGCATGATCTCCATCAATATCAAAATAATCCCTTTTATTAAGCACTTTATAAAAGTCAGCAACAGACAGAAACATCTGCGGGAATTGTAATCCCAGTTCTCTCAATAAGGGTTTGAAATCATTACCACCATGACTGTTAAAGATGAGAAATCTTTGTATTCCCTGACGATCCAGCACCTGAATTACATCCTTTAATATTGATAACTGTGTGCTGGGATTGAGATTTATGTTAAGAAGGATATCAGTCTGGCCAGTATTAACTCCAAAAGGGATGGTTGGTAATACAATTAATTTTGCGCCCCTGTTAAAAGCTATTTCTGCTGAGCGGTATACTATTTCTTCTGCCTCTATATTGTCAGTTGAATATGGCAAATGATAATTATGGGCTTCGGTAGCTCCCCAGGGAAGTATCGCCAGATCTGGTTTTGAATCCTTCAGATTGTACCAGTTATTTTCTGCCAGTATATAGGGTCTCATAAAAAATGAAGTATTATTAAGGCAATTTCCTGATTTGTTATCTTTCCTTCAAAGATAGCCTAATAATTTACGGAATGTCTGTCAACGTTATTTTTTCTTAATTTATTCAGTCATTCATTGAAAAAACAACTCATTAAATTAAAAAATACTGTTAAATGTTTATTTTTATGATTTTCTTAAAACTAAATTCCACAATCAAATCCCTATTATATGAAATCAAAACTTTCTTACTTACTGATCTTAAGCTTTTTCCTTTCAGTATGTGGTCAAAAACTTACCACTGCAAAAGCCTTTTCAACCGGATATTCCGACCCATCCGATTATTCAAATCATGAACAACTCGGGCAAAGACTTCAAACCCTGACAAGTACATACACAGATTATGCACAGGTAGAATCATTGGCCAAAACCGAAGGCAATAAAGATATCTGGTTATTAACCATTGGCTCAGGTGATATCGAAAACAAACCTGCAATAACTATTGTAGGCGGTATAACGGGTGATCATCTTCTGGGAAGTGAACTTGCTTTGCAGTTTGCCGAAAGATTGCTTGCCAGATCTGATGAACAGGGGATCAAAGATTTGCTTGACTCTGTAAGCTTTTATGTTTTCCCCGATATGACCCCCGATGCCCGGGAGCAATATTTCAGACCTCTGAAATATGAACGAATGGGCAATGCAAACCCTACTGATCTTGACCGTGACGGAAAAATCGGAGAGGATGGATACAACGACCTTAATAATGATGGTATGATTACCATGATGCGTATTGCCGATCCCACAGGAGAATGGATGCTACATCCGGATGATGAACGTATAATGGTAAAAGCACGCCCGGAAAAAGGAGAACATGGCCAATACCTGCTCTATTCTGAAGGTATTGATAGTGATAAAGACGAACAATTTAATGAAGACGGAGAAGAAGGTGTATTTTTCAACCGCAATTTTACATTTAAATATCCATCATTTGAAAGAGGTGCCGGTGAGCATGCAGTATCAGAAATTGAAACCCGTGCTATAGCAGACTTTCTTTTCACAGCAAAAAATGTATTTGCGGTTATTGGTTTCGGGGAAGCCAATAATCTCACTAAACCCTTAAATTTTAATGAAAAGGAAGCCAAAGCAAGAATTTATACCGGCTGGAAAGAAAAAGATATTTCCATAAACAGGAAAATAAGTCATCTTTATAACAAACACCTTGGAGAACAGGCCCCATCTGCTGCATCAGGAAGTGATGGTGATTTTTTCCAGTGGGCTTACTTTCATTACGGTCGCTTCAGCTTTTCTATCCAGGGATGGAGTTTGCCCGGTTCAGATAAAAAGGAATCGGATGAACTGAAAAGCAACGAGTTGGATTATATTCGATGGGCTGAAGAAAATGAATTGAAAGAGATTTTTGTTCCATGGACCGAAGTTGAGCATCCTGATTTCCCGGATAAAATCGTTGAAGTAGGTGGAATAGTACCATTTGCATTGAAAAACCCGCCCTACAACATGGTCGACAGCATGGCTGAAAAACATACTGCATTTATCCTTGATGTGGCGGCAATTCGCCCGGTTATTGATATTGTAAACATTGAAACCGAAAACCCGGGTCGTAATCTGTACAGAATTACAGTTGATATTATTAACCTTGGAGGCTTTCCAACCTCATCAGAATCCGGAGAATTGTTAAAATGGAAGCAAAAGACGGTACTTAGGGCCACACCAGACAATAACCAGGAAGTTGTAAGCGGAAATACCATTGAAGTTATCGGAGCCGTTGATCCGCGTAGCTCGGTAAAACGAAGCTGGCTGGTAAACGGTAAAGGAACTTTTACTATTCGTGCCGGAGCAGAATCAACTGGTTTTAAAGAAATTGAAATTAAACTTTGATCATGGTTCCGGTCATTTTACAACTCAAATTAAAAACAAAAATTCTATGAAGAATATATATTTATATATCCTTTTTCTGGGTGTTTGTATGCAGGTCTCTGCTCAATCACAGGATGGCCGGGCAGTAGAAAATTTTTTCAAGGCTTCCGGTACACCCGTCAACCCCAAGGTACAGGTAAGGTGGAACCGATATTATACCAACGAAGGTTTATTGGAAATCTCTCGTCAACTGGAAAAGGCTTATCCTGATCTGGTTGAGATTAAATCAATTGGAAAAAGTTACGAAGGCCGGGATTTATGGCTTCTTATAGTATCAAATCATACCAATAAACCCCATACTGAAAAACCGGCATTCTGGATTGATGGTAACATACATGCAAATGAAATACAAACGGCTGAAGTTTCACTATACACTGCATGGTATCTGGCCGGGAATTTTGGAAAAAATGAATTCATTACCCAATTGCTTGATGAAAAAGTTTTTTACATCCTTCCGGTAATGAACCCTGATGGACGGGAGCATTACATGAACCAGCCCAATACCATGAGCAGCCCAAGAAGTGGCACCCTTCCACTGGATGATGATGGCGACGGTTGGGTTGGTGAAGATAGTTCTGACGACCTCAATGACGATGGCCACATCACGCAAATGCGCCGCAGAAACCCATATGGTCAATGGAAATCAGACCCAAATGACCCACGCAGAATGATTATGGCATCACCAGGTGAATTCGGCGAATGGGAATTGCTTGGTTGGGAAGGCACGGACCGTGATGGCGATGGCAGATTGAATGAAGACCGTGATGCAGGATATTACGATCCCAATCGCGACTGGGGATGGAACTGGCAACCCGATTATGTACAAAGGGGAGCATATCACTATCCCTTTTCTCTGCCCGAAACAAGAGCTGTACGCGATTTTGTTATTGCACATACCAACATTGCAGGCTCCATTACCCATCATAATACCGGAGGTATGCTTTTACGCGGACCCGGTGTAGCCGAAGACTCTCAATATTATCTCAGATCAGATGTAGCCGTTTATAATATACTTGGAGAATTAGGCGAAAAAATTATCCCCGGCTACAATTACCTTATTGTTAACAGCGACCTGTATACTGTGTATGGTGGGCAAATCGACTGGTTTCATATGATGCGGGGTATTTTCACTTTTACTTCAGAAATGTTTTCAGGTTATTACCTCTTTAATGAAAAATCCGAAGGGCGATCGCGGGGTTTTAATGAAGATCTTTACACATTTGACAAGTATCTTTTATTTGAAGATGCTTTTATACCATGGGAAGATCATGATCATCCGCAATTCGGGAAAATCCAGATTGGCGGCTTTAAAAAGAACTTCATCAGAAATAATCCGGGATTCTTGCTTGAACAGGAATTACACCGACTTACTGCTTTCACTCTTTATAATGCTTATCATACCCCAAAGCTTGAAATTGTTGAATTAACATCCAATGAACTTGGTAATGGGTTACATGAAATCATTGCTGTAGTTGCAAATACCAGGCTAATGCCTACCCATGCCGGAATTGACCTTAAATTCAAAATAGAAAGACCAAACTATATTTCTCTTGAAGGAGGAAAAGTTTTGTCAGGAATGAAGGTCATTAATCGCGATTTGAATATTGTGGAAGAACAAAAAATAAATCCATCAGTAATTCAGGCAGAAAATATTCCGGGTATGAGCACCATAACAGTAAAATGGATTGTAGATGGTAATGGCCCCTTCTCTGTTAAAGTGGATAGCGCCAAGGGAGGTATTGTCAGAAAAAATATGTAAGATTAATCCTGGCAGGAACTGTTGTCCTACCCGGATGACCAAAAACAATACAATATGAACAGAATCATTACTTTTATCGCACTGATTATTATTTTGCTGCCTGCCGTGGCGCAGGAGCAGGATGGTCGTGCCATAGAAAACTTTTTCAAAGCATCGGGCACTCCGGTCAACCCAAAAGTTCAGATAAGCTGGAACCGCTATTATACCAATGAGGGACTTTATGAAATCTATCAGGAGCTTGTAAATGCACATCCCGAACTGGTTACCCTGGAATCCATCGGGAAAAGCCATGAAGAACGAGATCTTTGGCTGCTTACAATAACCAACCATAAAAATAAACCCCACAAAGAAAAACCCGCTTTCTGGATTGATGGAAATATACATGCCAATGAAATTCAGGCGGCTGAGGTGGCACTGTACACGGCATGGTATCTTCTGGAAAATTACAATAATAACACTTTTATCACTCAACTGCTTGATGAAAAAGTGGTTTACATACTGCCGGTTATGAATCCTGATGGCAGGGAAAACTATATGAATAAACCCAATACCGGCAGTTCACCCAGAAGCGGAACGATGCCGCTTGATGATGATGGCGATGGTGAAGTAGGGGAAGATGGATATAATGACCTGAATGGTGACGGACACATAACCCAGATGCGGCGACGTAATCCTTTCGGGCAGTGGCGCAAAGATCCTGAAGATGCCAGAAGAATGATTCCCGCAAAGAAAGGTGAATTCGGTGACTGGGAGATCCTGGGATGGGAAAGTACAGATCGTGATGGTGATGGAAGACTGAATGAAGACCGTGATGTGGGGTACTATGACCACAACCGCGACTGGGGCTGGAACTGGCAACCTGACTATGTGCAACGAGGTGCCTATCACTATCCTTTTTCACTTCCTGAATCCAGGGCAGTAAGAAATTTTGTTGTCGAACATCCCAATATCGGAGGCGCACTTACACATCATAATACAGGTGGTATGTTTTTGCGTGGTCCGGGAGTGGAGAGCGACACGCAGTATTTTCTGAGAGATGATCTGAGTATTTATGATGTACTTGGAGAAAAAGGGGAAAAACTGGTACCGGGTTACAGATATCTGGTGAGTTACAAAGATCTTTACACCGTGTATGGCGGTCAAAGAGACTGGTTTCATCTTATGCGGGGCGCTTTTACTTTTACCATAGAAATTTTCACGAGATATTTCCTTTTTAATGAAACACCGCAGAGAGGATTTGGTCAGTCTCCCGAACTGTATGAATTTGACAAATATCTACTTTTTGAAGATGCCTTTGTTCCCTGGGAAGATTATGATCATCCGCAGTTTGGAAAAATTCAAATAGGTGGGTTTAAAAAGAACTACATACGTGTAAATCCTGGATTTTTGTTGGAACAAGAAGCACATCGCGTTACAGCCTTTACATTATTCCATGCTTACCATACACCACAACTTGAAATTGTGGAGCTGACAACCAGAAAAATTGGCAAAGGTTTGCGCGAAGTTACTGCTGTAATTGCCAACAAGAGACTTATACCAACGCACTCAGGAGTAAACCTGAAATTTGGAATTGACAGGCCCAACTATATTAGCATTGAAGGAGCAGATGTTGTAGCAGGCATGATTGTGCATAATCCTGACCTGAATATTGTGGAAGAACAGAAAGTAAATCCATCGGTTATTGAAGTAAAAAATATTCCGGGCATGAGCACAGTTACTGTAAAATGGATCGTGGAAAGTGGTCAGAGTATATCAGTAACTGTTGATAGTGCCAAAGCGGGCGTTGTGAGTAGAAGTCTTTGAAATAGAGACTTTAAAAAAAACAAGAACTGTCTCCAACCAAAACATGGAGACAGTTCCTTTAATTAACTTTAAAAACAACACTTAATACATAGTTTTACCTATGTATTAAAACCTGAAATCAAGGTTTTTCAAGATCATAAATACTTTGAATCTGGGTCTCTGTCAAAGCAGTTTTGAAAATACGTACTTCATCAAGGATTCCCTGGAAGTAACCACCCCAATTTACATAATAAGGACTTTGATCATCATCTGAATAAATACCTGTAGGTAAATCCTGACCAATTGAAAGATTTACAGGAGTGTCAAGTTGAATAGGTGTTCCGGGAGTATTGTCCCAAAGTTTTACAAGGGTTCCGTCAAGATAGAATCCCATTTCACCATCTTTGAATGTTACAGCAACATGATACCATTCTCCCAGATTTACTGTTGGTGATTCATTATCACGGTCATGATAAACCTCGTTGCCTTCATGCAAGGCTTTTATCGTAAAAAATAACTTAGGCGCATCCTGCAACTGAAACTTATATCCATTCCAACGATTGAGGGAAACCATGTAATTATTTGCCCAGGGTTCTTCGAGTTGATCTGGCTTCATCCACAATGAAATAGTAATGGCTTGAGAAGGATTAAGCTGAGCATTGAATGGAACTTCAACATTTGCTCCATTATTAAAATAAATAGCCTGATTCTCATTTCCATACCGGTCAGTAGTCCATTGCGGTGTACCGGCTCCCCAATTGGGATGACCTGTTTCAAGGGTGCCATGAAAATTATTGCCTGAGAAATCGTTGGCGAGAGTACCTTCACCTTCATCAAATGTCCAGTGGCCAACAAGATCTTCCGGTGCAATAGCAATTACTTGCCGGGCTTCATATGCTTCAATTGCTGCATCCAATGCAATTACAGCATTATCCACCTGGGTTTGTGTTGCTTCATCATCTGCATAAACTGCTGTTACCAGATCAATAACTTCCTGAAGTTCAGCTTTTGCTCCTGGCTGGTATTGGCCTTCTGCAGTTCCTTCAGTAGTATTATCAATCAGATCTTCTGCTTCCTGAATTTTAGCAGCAAGCTCTGTTTTGTCAACAACATCGGGGTCGTCATCATCGTCGCTGCAGGCTGTAAAGGTGATTAAACTACCTGAAATCAGCGCAATCATTAAAAATTGAATAAATTAGGGTTAATAATAAAGGTTAATGTTTAATTAATTAATTAATTATTTATTTGTTGGTTAATATCAACCTCATTTTGAGGTATAGAAAAATATCTGTGCTGGTCGTAATCGAAACTAGTATCAATCAGTTTTTGCTCAGCATACGCCTTGCCATATCGCATAAGATCATAAAAGCGATGGAATTCAAAGCCCAATTCTACCCTTCTTTCTCTTCTGATTAAATCGCGTAATTGGCTTTGGTTGGTAAATGTGATATCAGGAAGCAGACCATCGGGAACCTGCCCAAATCCGTCAAGTTTTTCGTCGTACAGAAAACTTTCTCTGGCTCTTTTTCTAACCAAATTAAGCGGCTCGAGTGCATCACCGCCCCTGTTTAGTTCATTTAGTGCTTCTGCCTTTATCAATAATATTTCAGCATATCTCATAAAGACATAATTCAGATCGCCATCACCTTTTGTTCCTGATGGAATTTCGGAAAGAGGTTGCAGATGCTTTTTCTGTATAAATCCCGTTGGGGACCACTCAGGATCAAACTCTTCTCCATTCAACCACAATTTACCTTCTCTCCCTAAAGTATAATCCAGACGTGGATCAAAAATTTCCTCGGCGGTTTTTTCAAATGTATTTACAAAATCTTCTGTGGGGACATTGAAAAAGTAACCATTTTCGGGTTGTGGGGCAAACCATTGATTCAGAACGTTACCTTGAAAAGGATCCTGGCTGCTAAGATGTTGTATCTCAAAAACAGATTCATTGTTATTTTGAAAATCAGTCATAAAGTTATGGCTGTATATTGGCATAAGAGAATAAACTCCCAATTGCTCAATCTCATCAATAACATCAAGGGTAAGCTGGTATTTTTGTCTGAAAAGATATGTTTTAGCCAGCAGCCCTAACGCTGCACCTTTGGTAGCTCTTCCGTACTGACCTCCCGGGCTTACCGGCAAGGCTTCTGCTGCAAGTTTGAGATCATCTTCAATTTGATCATAAATATCTGCAACCGGAGAAACAGGTACATGCAGGTCATCTGCAGAAAGAGCCGGTTCTGTTTTAAGGGGTATTTCACCATAGATATTGACCAAATGAAAATAGTAGTAAGCCCTGAGAAAACGGGCTTCAGCTGTTACTCTTGACTTAACTTCATCACTTACATCAGGCCCTAGCCTGTGAATTACATCGTTGGAACGGCTTATACCTTCATAATAACGTTGCCAGATATACTCCAGAAAGCCATTGTCCTGTGTATACGTAAATTTCTCAATAAATTCAATCTCACTTTGGTCACCGGGTATGCCCCCTTTTATGGCATCATCAGAAGCTACATCACCAAATACCCATAAAGGATTTCTTATATTTGTAAAGGCCATTGGCTGATATGCTGCAGTTAGCGCAAGAGTTGCATGATCATCGGTTTGGAAAAAGGTGCTACTGGTATAAATACCCTGCATGTTCTCATCCAGAAAGTCTTCGCAACCCAATAAAAAGATTAAAACAATCAAAAATATTTTTCCTGGTTTCATACGTATATTTTTTTATAAATTCTGTGAAACATTAAAATGAGAACTGAACCCCCAGATTAAAAGATATTGCCAAAGGATAAGTTCCCCAGTCAATTCCTGCAGCTGCATCACCTTCATCTGCTGAGTTGTTGCTTGTTGTCATTTCAGGATCTAATCCCGGATACCGTGTAAATGTAAGCAGGTTATGAGCCAGGAAGTAGACCCTTGCACTTCTCAAACCCAGTCGCTTTGAAATATCTTCAGGAAGAAGATATCCAAATTGCAGGTTTTTCAAACGTAAAAAAGACCCGTCTTCTAAAAAGCGTGTAGATGGTCTTGTGTTATTTGCTTTTCCACTCCATGATGCACGTGGTTGGGTATTACTTGTTCCTTCGCCTGTCCATCTTTCATCAAAATACCTCATAGTAACGTTAAAAGGTCTGTAAAATCCTTCAATATCAGTAGCAATCTGGTAATAAATTTTATGACCAAAAGCCCCATGCCAGAACATAGAAAAATCAAAGTTTTTGTAATTAAAGGATGTTTGAAACCCGGTTGTATACTTAGGGATTGCACCTCCAACATGCACACGATCGAGTTCATTAATAAAACCATCTTTGTTTTGATCAACATACTTAACATCTCCCGGACGAACATTCACACCTTGGTAAGCACTCGTAATAACATCCAGATTATTCTGGAAAATACCATCCATTTCATAAAGAAAGAATGAACCCACCGGAAAACCAACTTCCGTTCGGGTAGCATATACACCATTGTCAATTCGCCCTCCAACAATAGGTGCAGCAAGACTTAAAACTTCATTGTGGAGATAGGAAGCATTTCCTGTGATTTCAAATGATAATTCGCCAATTCTATCTTGCCAGGTAAGTTCCATCTCTACTCCCTGATTAAGAATTTCACCATTATTTACCCATGCCGGACTAGCATAACCTGCAGATGGTGGAATGGGTTCTTTTACTAACATATCTGCAGTAATTTTTCGGTAATATATCATCTCAAGATATAATCTGCCTTGTAATACAGAAATATCAAGACCTACATCCAACTGAGTACTGGTTTCCCATTTCAAATTACGATTGCCCAACACAGAAATAGCGTATCCTGTATTCATTATACCTCCAAATGGATAGTTAAAATTGGGAGAAATCTGATCAGAATAGGCAAAATTACCCACCTCCTGGTTGCCGATTGCTCCATAACCTGCTCTCAACTTCAACATATCAAAAAAGTTATTATTTGCCATGAAATCTTCCATATCGATCCGCCATGCACCGGAAATACTGTAAAAAGTTCCCCATCGATTATCCGGACTAAACCTTGATGAACCATCACGCCTGATAGTTGATGATAAGATGTATTTGTTGTTAAAACTGTAGTTTGCCCGGGCAAATAAAGAAAGCAATGTATTTGCCCATCTTCCTTCTGATACAACCACGCTACCCAGACCATTACCCAAAAATACAAGCCTGTCTTCCTGATCTGGAAAATCTCTTTGAGTTGAGTTGTTGGTGTAACCATTATTCCTGATTGCCTCAGTACCTAAAATGGCAGATACATCATGTTTTTCATCAAATGTATCATTAAATGAAAGTACATTGCTTGCTGTAAAGCTTTGATAATATCCATTATTTATATTTAACGAATTTGGATTATTTATCCTGTTATTTGTACCCCAGTTTTCGTTAAACCGTCTTTGGTAAAAATCAGTTCTATCCATTCCAAGTACGGATGAAAAATGCAGTTGGGGTAAAAGCCTTATTTGTGCATTGAAATCACCAAAAAGCCTGTTCTGTTGAATATTATTATTCATTTTATCGGCTAGTCCAACAGGGTTATATCCATCACCAAATAATGCAGGATGCGATGGTAAATCAACATAATCTCCCTGATCGTTGCGCACAGGAATAGGCGGTGTGCGGAAAAAAGCATATCTGACGACACTTCCTCCATTTCCACCAAATCCATCGCCACTGCTGCCAATTATATCATTATTACTTCTGGCCATATTTATATTTGATCCCAGCGTAAGGGTCTCATTCACTTTACTGCTCAGGCTTAATCTTCCTGAATAACGATCATAATGCGAGCCAATGATAATTCCTTCCTGCTGGAACATATTAGCCGAAACCATGTATGTAAGTTCATCTGTGCCACCGCTAACAGCTACATTATGATTCTGAATCAGACCTCTCCGGAATATTTCAGCCAAATGATCCACATCTGGTGATGTAGCAGCAAGTTCGTTGCTGATAAGTTCACGGTGGAATCTTGGATTATCAATAAAAGCATTGTCATTATTGGCAGCTTCATTATAAATTTCAACGTATTGATCACGATTTGTCATGGGTGTAAGACTTCCATGTTGCTGGAAACCCAACTGTGATGAAACCTCAATACGGGGAGCACCCGATGCACCTTTACGTGTAGTAATTAAAATTACACCATTGTTTGCTCTTGCACCATAAATTGCAGCAGAAGCAGCATCTTTAAGTATAGTTACCGATTCAATGTCACTTGGCGACAAGGTGCTTAATGCATCTATAGTGGGAACTCCATCAACAATATATAATGGGTCATTACTGCTGTTGATTGAGCCAACACCCCTGATTCTTACATTAACACCTTCACCGGGCATTCCTGTATTATGTGTTATGTTTACTCCCGAAGCCCTTCCCTGCAGTGCCTGATCTACTCCGGCGACCGGTATATTTCGTAATTCTTCGCCACCAACACTTGAAACAGAACCGGAAACATCTACCTTACGCTGAACACCATAACCTACGACAACAAACTCTTCAAGAGTTTTCACGTCATCGCTCATTGTCACATCGATAAGGGTTTGCTCACCTACCGGTATTTCAACAGGTGTATATCCCAAATAGCGAAATGATAGAATAGGTTGCTGAATATTATCTGGAATATTCAGGGTGTAATTTCCATCCATATCGGTGGTTGTTCCTATGGTAGTTCCTATAATCATTACTGTAACACCCGGCAATTCTGCCCCGGTATTATCCGTAACTTTACCCCTTATAGTTTCCGGGCCATTTTGACCCGGAACCATCAGGGGAACCAAAAACAACACCCATAACAACCAAAACCTATGTAAATTATTAATATTCTTCATGTTATTATATGTTTTTTTTTAGCCAATAGTTAATGTTATTATCTGAATGCAACCACAACATCACCTGCCATTGTTAATCCATTCTGATTCAAAAGTCTTTCTCCCTGGGGTATCTCAACTATAAGTCTGGCAGTTCGCCCCATTATTTCAATTTTAGTATTATCTGACACGTTTTCAGCAATAATATTTTCTGTTATCACATCATACAAATAAACAGGTTCTCCATTATACACATAATTAATGGTTTTTTCTTCTTCATATGGATTGTAAATGAGATAAGTTGGGTATGCATCATTCCTGTAAAAATCTGTTGCAAGGCAATCGAGTCTGAGTATTCTATCTACATTTGTTCTCTGGATGATAGATCCGAAAATACCTACATGCGAAGAACCATACAAACTAAACTGAGACACATCGGGGTTTCCATCAATCCACCTTGGACCATCTCCTACTGCTACCGGACTTATACCTTCCATTTCCGGGCGTTCGAACAAATCATTTTTAATTAAACCTTCGTAAGCAATTACGTTGCGCGTTAAATTTTTATACTCAGGCAATGACTGATGATTATCGGGTATTTCATTAGCATAAAATAATCGGGCAGCATTGGCAGCATTGAGCATCCATTTGCCAACTGTTTCTGCATAACGGGGATCATACCTTACCAAGGGTACTAAAGGCCATGCCATATCGAAAGTATTCATAAGAAATGCAAATCCACCATTATGAACAATACTCCCCTGTAATCCATGCACATCATAATTACCCCAACGGTCGCTAATTACTCCCCAGCCATTGCGGCTGTTTTCACCAAATGTTCCATCAAATGTCCAGTTAAGTATGGGATGAAAATCATAATCTCCACCGTGCTCTGCATTGAGTCTCGCGGCCACAAGTGCTCCCAACGGCATCAGTACTTCGTAGAAGCGGCTTTCTTCCAGCGAAAGCAAAGCTTCAAGCGATGAACGGGCACCCTCAAGGTATTTTGAATCTCCGAATTTCTCATATGCAGCAAGTAAAACCCATGCATGACCGGCCGCAGCATCTTCCTGATATGGTATGTGACTGCGTTTGCCTTCCATGGTTGAATAATCAAAAAATGAATAATGATAGTTTCCGGCCATTACCGAGTCTGCTGTGTAGAACTGATCGGCAACTATACGTAAAATACTGTCGGTACGTTCAACATCAGGGAAGAGATCGGCAACAGCAAAATAGAGTACGTTTGGAAATACATCATACCACCAGTCGCGTGCATAACCCCCGCCAAGATTGCTCACGCGGGCAGATGTATTATTCATAATGATATTCCATTCATTATCAGTGTTGAAATAGTTTTGAACCATTTTCACATAGTTATACCCATCCTGATCTGTTTTGTCAATCCCAACAAGACCGGCGCTCATTAATGCCCCCAAACTGTTAATAGCTTCGTGAAATTCTCCGTTATGGGCGTCTGGACCCTGTCTTATATCTCCAATGGCAGTGTAAAGGCCGAAAGTTTCCTGTGGGAAATTCCTTCCGCTGTCATCCAGCCAGATAAAAGGCAGATAATTTCCATTAAGGTCATGATCAAAAACATATTGATCAAAGTTTATGGCAACTTCTTTCCAATCAAGCATTTTGTAAGGTTCAGGCAGGTAAGGCATTGTTTCCACCTTATCTATACTAACCTGTTCAATAGATTTTTCCGTATTGCACGAAATAGCAATAAAAATTGCAGCGACAATCAATGCGGGTATTTTTAATTTTCTTATCATAATTTTTTCTTTCAAAATACGCATTTTAAAAAAAATGTTTTTCACTCTATCAAATGTCAAGTTTTGGAGCATCCAGATCAGGATTTTCTGCCTTCACCTTCTCTATGGTCCGGTTTGTATGGCCGATGATATTCCTGGCTAAAGGTATTGACAGCAACTGGATGGCTGCAATGATCAACAATGAGTATCTGAGTGCAACTTCCTCTGACACATAAAATGCCAGGTATATAAATAATACCAAACCCAGAAACCTACCTATATATAAGCCAAATTCGTGATTAAAAATATAGGCAAATTCACTTCGGTTTTCCTTTACCGATAATACGTCAATGATACGCATCTGAATGGGGAAATAAGCAATATCATGCAAAGGCATGAAAATAACCTTGGCTAATACGAACACTATTACTCCAATGGCGGAAAAAAGTATCTGGTTGGTAAGAGCTCCAATAAAGAACACAACTATACCTGCCGCAAAAATATATAAACGATGCTGTGGTTTAGCTGTCCTTCCCAGAATATACAATAAAAATGCTGTCAAAATTCCACTGATACTTTGAATGGTTCCCAAAGATCCTTCATCGCCTACCAGTCGCATAACAAGTATCGCAGGCGCAGTAACAAGATAACCCTGCACAGAACCTTTTAAAGCCGCCAAGACAAGAAATTTGTACCATAAGAAATCATACTTCCAGTGAATAAATTTCTTTTGCTTTGGATTGCGAAATTTTCCGAGATGAATAACAACACTTGATAAAATGGTAAGTACAATAACTGCATAAGCAATAATACGGTAAGCTGCTTTGATATTTCCATCAAACCATCCCAGGCGTGTGGAACTTACAATAAACCATCCCACGATGGCGGGCACAAGGATGAAAGTAATGGTATAGAAAAACGTTTCAACACCAAAATAGTAATTTCGGTTTTGATCGTTGGTGGTATCAAGTGCCAGAAAGTCGCGGTTTGCCCAGAAAAAGCCAAATGAAACACCCATTATTAAACCGGCGATAGCAACCCCTGTAAAACTCATGATGCTGAGCGACATCATAAACAGCATGGAAACACCACTCAACAACATTCCAAAACTGTATAAGCGCGAAACATTGAACCTGTTCAGAAGGTATCCATTAATTAAAAATGTGAGAGGAATACCGGTATAAACACATAACTGATAAACAGCTACCATTGCAGGATTATCAGAACTGCGCATGATATAGGCTCCAACAAAAATGTCAATGACAGGTAATACGAAAGCATATATCATGTTTGTCATCAGCACCAGCCGCATTAAGCGGGGCATAGACATGAAAAAACGAAATTCTCCTGCTAATTTATTTTTCATTTAATATGGGTTAGTCGTTACGATAACATTCATTGAGAAAGCTACAGATCAACATCATCATGCTGAATAAAAATGAGTTTCGGATTATTTAAGCGTTTTTAATATTTCATTAATATAAAGTTCTGCACCACAAATTACCTCATCACTCGCTCCATAATAAATATAAATGGTATTGCCTTCAACGTAATGACCATTAGTAAATATTACATTTCCAAAGAATCCGGTTTTTTCATAATCCATGATGGGCTCCATTATTGGGTCCTCGCTTCTGGCCAATACTTTTGATGGGTCATTTTTATCGAGCAACAACGCTCCCAGACAGTAACGATTTTTCGCATTGGCTCCATGATAAATTTCCAGCCATCCTTCAGATGTTTCAATGGGAGCAGCTCCTGCTCCTACCCTTGCGCTATCCCACATTCCCTGCCGGGTAACTGCAATACATTTATGGTTACCCCAATGCAACAGATCGGGCGATTCGGCAATCCATATATAATTACCACCTAACTCAGGGCTGCTGGGCCGGTGTAATGCATAATATTTCCCATGGATTTTTTTTTCGAAAATGGCACAATCTTTATTATGGGGAGGAAAAATCATTCCACGGCGATCAAAGGTTTTCCAGTCGCGGGTATACATATAACCTACGCCAACTGCAATTTCCGATACTTTAGTATAGGTAAGATGAAAACCATCATCCATTTCAGCTACCCGGCAATCTTCAATACCAAAAGCCTCAAGAGCGTCTTCTCCGGCAATTAAAGGGTATGCCGGGTCTTCCCTGAAAATTTTTCCATCTTCACTGCTTACCAGCCTGAGATGTGAAAGGGTGGTGAGATAGTTTTTTCCTTTGTAAGCAATAACTCTCGGATCAGTAGCATCCAGATCAGGATCATTTTTATCAAATCTGAGAATTTCGATTTCGCCTTGAGAATTGAAAACCGGCACTTTTATATCTTTTTCGTCCTGTTCAGTGCGTTCAGCAACCCTGCATAATAACCAT
>JBHEOF010000034.1:0-32482 GCA_046261715.1 Bacteroidales bacterium | reverse complement strand
ACAACCTGATACACATCCTTCAGGACGGCCGGTTCAATGAAATTTACCAGGAACTGGTGGGCGACGGTATGGAGCTTCAGGTGGTACAACAGGGTTCGGGGCATGAACTGATACAAATTGAAAATTCGGGCGATGCCCCAAACTACAAAGTTGAACAAAAAGGGGAAGGTATGCGCATTGTCATTGAACATGGCATTGCCACTTTCCCGTTCGGAAATCCTTAAAAAGGGTTTCTGCTCACATAACAGCCCGGGCTTTTGCATTGCCCCGTGCAAGGGCAAAATGCCCGGGTTTTTTTAAAAACGAATTCTTTTTGGATATGACAAAATTTATATATATGTCAACTGCTTTCATGATTAAGTTTCTCGCCATTGCCGGTGGACTTTCATCATCACCTGCAATGCTTTCGGGAGATAAGCCCTGTAAAGCTCAGATTGAAAAGAGTGTTGACAAGGATGTGAATGTTTTTACAGGGGTCTTCGAAAATTTTCTGGATGAAAAGGTCGAAGGCAGCTATACCCTCCATGCCGTTAGAGAAGGACAATCGGGAAGATCGGTTTCCAGGCAGTCGGGGAAATTTAAGGCTAAGCCTTATGACAAAGTGGAGCTTTCAAAAGTTTCCATCAATATTGCTGATGATGATGAATATACCATTGTTTTAAAAATATACTCGGGTGATGTATTCTATTGCGGTGACTCCATTGTGGTGAAATCACCGGAACTACAACACCAGGAACATTAAAATATTAATTAATCACCAAAATCATTAGCTGTGAAACAACTACCAAAAACCAGGTTCATAATTTTATTGATTACTATCTTTTTTGTGGGGTCCTGCACAGAAGAAAAGCTGGAGCTGGATACCACAGGAACCATTACGGGAAGGGTACTTGATGAAGAAGATCTTTCGCCCATTGTAAATGCCGAAGTGTCTACCAATCCGCCCACACATATTGTGCTTACCGACAGCATGGGGTACTTTGAGCTGGAAGACGTGAAAGTGGGTGATTACAATGTAATCGCCAAGCAAAAGGACTATTTTACATCAAGCACTGCCGTAAAGGTAAATATGAACCTGACTACACAGCTTATAATCAATCTCTCCAAAAGAATTACCGATGTTGATCTGCCGGAGTTTACTGATAATTACTATCCGGCAAACGAACAAACCGGTATACCGGTGAATACAATATTCAGCTGGCAGGTAAAAAACAGGAACGACTCGGTTACTTATAACCTCAAGTTGTACGAATCAGGTCAGCCTGAATCCATTACAATGGAGAATCTTACCGATACTTTTGCCCTGGTAACCGGGCTCAAATTCAGTACAACTTACTTATGGCAGTTATCGGCTGAAAACAGCAGAGGAAAGATATTTACCGATATACGCACTTTTACAACCCATGATTTTCCTGAGAACTTTTTATTGTATGCCAAACGTGTGGACGATGCATCACAAATATTTGTCTCTGATACACTTGCCGATATGCACATCCAGTTAACGCACAACAATTTTCATAGCTGGAGGCCTCTGGCCAATCCCCAGAAAACCCGTATTGCATTTTTATCTACACAAAGCATCAGCCCCCAATTATACACCATGAAACCCGATGGAACCGATGTACGGAAAATAACGGATATTGCCACAGGGGGGTATTACAACAAAGGGGTTGGATTTTCCTGGTTACCCGATGGAGAAAGGCTTGTGTTTTCGGCCTATAATAAACTTTACACAGTAAACTGGGATGGTACCGGGCTAAGCAGTTTAACTGCCATTGATCCCGAGCGGCATTTCAGGGAAGTGGACTGGAGCCCCACCAATAATAAAATTGTGGCATTGTCCATAGGAATTAACCGGTATGATGCTGAAATCATTCTCATGAATACCAATGGTTCTGGTAAAGAAGTCATTGTCGGTGATAAAGTAGGTGCACTGGAAAATCCGGTTTTTAGTATTGACGGCAACAGGTTCCTGTACACGTATGATGTGTCAGGTTTTCAATCGGCCGTGGGCAGGCAACTGGATGCCCGTATTTTTGAATACAATATTGAAACTGGTGCAACCCGGTCATTATCCACCCATAAACCTCCCGGTACAAACGATCTGAATCCAAGATATACGGCCAACGGTGCACACATTGTTTTTGTAAATACATACAATACCGTGGATGCCCGGCGCGATTTATGGATCATGCGTGCTGATAGTACTCAAAGTCAGCACAGGCGCAAACTCGTTGAAGGTGTTGAATCGCCCGACTGGTGAAGTTACAGGCTCAACGACCAGAAGGCAATTTTAAGACACGCTCTTTTCTGCTCATACTTAATCGTTTTCAGATAAAAATCCATAATACTTCTGCGCTTCAGATGTTAATGAAATCATAAAAAAACTTATTTTGAGCAAAAAAATATTAGTTTTGTATAATAATTATGATGTTTTGTAGGTTTTATTTTATCAAAATGATTTATTAGCCAGAATTTCAATTATTTCTTACTTTTACATTCAAAGCACGTTTTATAAGATTTCGCAAATGCAACAGCACAGGGTAATAAAAATATTACTTACATTATTTTTCTGTCTTGCAACTGTCAGCCTGCTGAAAAGCCAGAATGGACAGCAATTGCCGGTGCCGGTAACTGATGTTATGTATTCTGATCTGGGCCTATCCATGATATCTCAGGATGAAGATCCTGACCCGTATGTAATAAAAATCGGTAAGGACAATACCCATTCAGAAGCACCTTTCGGGTTTATGTGGAAGTACAGCCTTTCGCAAATCATTTATCCTGCAAGCGATATTAATGTAACACGCGGAGTATTAACAGGCCTTCAGTTTGAAACCCTTATCAATACAACCATCAACAACAACAGAATTACTATTTGGGTGGGAGAGGTTAAGCGACAAAACCTATTACTTGGCTGGACAGAAAATTCGGTTTTGCAGAAAGTATTTGAGGGAAATGTGAGCTTTCCGGCAGGAACAAAAAAATTGTTTATTCCTTTTGACAACGATTATCAGTACAACGGGGGCAATCTTTTGATACATGTGCACAAGAGTGCAGATGCCCTGGTGGGTAATAATTTCTTTCTGTCCACCGAAACGCAGGAAAGTTCCAGGGTATTGATCGTGCAACGTGATAACCTTCCTTACCAGATGTTTGAGCCGGAGGAAATTGGCATATCCATGAGAACCATACCCAATCTCACCCTGTTTTTTTCTCCTGAAGGACTTGTGTCGGAGCGCGAACTAAAACAGGAACCTTTTCCGGTAACAGGAATAGCAAGAATTTCTGCTATGGGGGTTACATCTGAACAAATAACAACTACTGAAAGAGATCAGACCACGGTAACCCAAACCGGCAGAACGTCTGGCGACAGAACCCCGGGGCGATCGCAACGCATCAGTGTAAGAGAGCAAAGAAACCGGCTGTCGCTGGGTACGGATGCTTCCATTACTTTATACGATGGCGATTATTTGTATCCGGTATTGTTGCCGGGGTTTGAAATTTCAGTAGGTTATCTGCAAAACCGGCCCCTGTCTTTTGGTTGGAACCTGGGAGTTGGCAGAGCAGAATCCACAGAATTATTTCATGCCAACTTTGCATATACAGGTCTTGATTTAAGATACCGGATCAATAACCTTAATTCAACAGGAAGTCCGTTTGCCGATGCAGGCGGAGGTATTTTGTATCATACCGAAGGGACCGGTTTTGATAATGAACCCGGTTTCGATACCAATCTTATGTTCTATCTTAATATTACGGTAGGATATGAATGGATTCTTAACAGAAACAGTACTATTCATCTTTCTGCGAGCAACAGGCAATTTCTGAGCGATGATATTGACGGGATGATTTATGGAAAATTTAATGACCGCATATGGTCGATCGATCTGGGTTTCAGGTATTACCTGGGAAATAACGGAAACAGAAGATAAAGTTACCCGGATAATTTAAACGATTTACTAAAGAATATCAAATTCATCAACTGTGAAACCAATTAATCTCATACGAATAATAACATTGATCGTCATTCCTTTTTTCCTTACTTATTGTACCGAGGATAAACTGGGCACAAGGCAGAAAGGGATGATCAATGGCAGAGTTTTAGATGAGCGGGATCAAACGCCAGTAGTGGATGCAGAAGTTATTATCAGCCCTTCCAATGATACCCTTGCTACTGATTTTATGGGATATTTTGAAAAGGGAGAACTCAATCCCGGTGAGTATACTGTAAGTGCTGTCCATGAAGGGTTTGTTACCCAAAGTGAGGAAGTTTTGGTTTCTCCTGACGAAACAACCACAGTAATTATGTATCTGCTTCGAACAGATGGCAATACATTTGAATTTACCGACAGTATTGTACCCATTCAAAACCAGGAAGAAGTTTCATTGAACCCTGTTTTTCGCTGGGGATTGGGTTATTACCCCCCATTCGTTACCTACACCCTCGAAGTTTTTGAATCGGGTTCCCAGCAGGCTTACCGCCGGCTTGAAAACCTGACGGATACTTTTGCACTTGTTACAGGGCTTAAATTTGGTACAGATTATCAATGGAGGGTAACAGCACAGGATCAAAACGAAACTGTTACCGGCAATTTGCATGATTTTTCCACATTGGCATTTCCGCAAAATCCGGTAATGTATGCAAAGCGTGTTGACGGCATTTCACAGATATTTGTTACCGATATCAATGGTTCGTCGCACAACCAGATAACGCACAATAATTTTCACAGCTGGCGGCCGATGTTAAATCCGCAAAAAGACCAGATTGCATTTCTTTCATCAGAGGATTTGAATCCGCAATTGTATGTCATGGATCTTAATGGTGAAAGTATCATAAAGCTTACAAATATTCCTACCGGCGGATATTATAACAAAGGAGTAGGTTTTTCATGGTTCCCCGACGGGGAAAGGCTGGTTTTCTCATCTTATAACCGCCTTTACCGAATCAACAGTGATGGTTCAGGGTTATTGATCATAACGGCAATAAATCCTGAAAGGCATTTCCGGGAGGTGGACTGGAGTGCTGAAAATGACAAGATCGTTGCCCTTACTGTGGGTGTTAACCGTTACGATGCACGTATTGTGCTTATGAATATAAATGGTTCGGGTATGGAAGAAATTGTATCGGGTTTGCAGGGAGCGTTGGAAAACCCAGGTTTCTCGTCCGACGGACAGTATATATTGTATACATACGATGTTTCGGGTTTCCAGTCAAATGATGGCCGCCAGCTTGATGCACGTATATTCAGGTATAACCTTGCAAACGGAGAAATTACCGATCTTTCGCAACATAAGCCTGCCGGCACCAATGATCTTGTGCCGCGATTTACCAATAATGATAATCAGATAGTGTTTTACAACGCACGAAACCTTGCAGGATCCAGTCGCAATCTTTATATTATGCCTCCTGAAACCACATCAGCAGATCAAAGGATTTTGCTTGTAGAGGATGTTGAAATGCCCGATTGGTAGCAGCAAGGTAGTCCTTGCTTTGTGCTGGCGTCTGCCAATTATCAGATTCCTTTCAGCCTTTTCAATTCATTAAAATGATCAATCGATTGTTGCTCAAACCGCTCACGGGAAGTTTTACGGTATTCATCAAATTCATCCTGTAATTCATTCAGATCTTTGGTTTTTTGCCTTGTGATCCGGTTTGAACGGAAATACATGAAAAACACAATAACAGCCAACACTGCCAGCACAATGATGATACTCCATAAAAGCACATTGTAAAAGGTCTTGCTCAACGGAATACCAAACAGGAACAGACTGTCTCTGTCGCGGATAGCCTGGTCTCTCTCCACTTCTGTTTCTGCCAGGGCAACAGCCATAGCATCTTTTTCTTCAATGGCCTGTTCTTTTAGCTGAATCTGGTTTTGTATTTCATTATAAGCCTGGTTGAGCGAGTCAATTGAATTTCGTCTTACTTTCTGAAACATATCTTCCCTGATGGCACGATAATTATTATAAATATTCGTACGTTCATTCAAATACTCATATTGCTCCTGAAGGGTACCTTCATTTAATACTTCAGGCTGGGATTGCGAACGTAAAAACCCCATGTTTATAAAATAAAATACGAAAAACAAGCTGAAAAGCCGTAATACTCTGATATTCTTCATGGTAATTGGATGTTTTGAAAATTTTACAGTGCAAAAAAAAGGATAAGTTATATAATTTTCAACAGGGTTTTTACGGGTTTATTGTAAGAAATGCAATTAACAGGCAACAAAAAGGCAAAAATTATTTGTTGGATACAAGTGCCGGCTTATTATTTTGTTGTATAAAATTGATTGACAACTCATTGAAAAGATCTGCCCTTTCAATATTTACCAAATGGCCACATTTCTCAATAACTGCCAGCGAACGGCTTTTATATTTCTTCACCAGATCTCTCACCGGTTCAAGCAAAATATAATCCTGTTCACCCATAACGTAAAGGGTAGGAACCCCCGGATCTTCGGCTTCCATTCTTTGTAATTTGGCAGTAAGTCGGTTGGTAAGCTTAAACCACCTGATAAATTCGTGCCGGGCCAGTTTGCGGGCTTCCCTGATAAAAACATTCCGCGAATCTTCATGCTGGTCCATTGGCATAATAATAAAGGCAAATACCTTATAAAGCCACATGTAAGGGATTACCTTATGAAACAGCTGGCCCATCCGTACCAGGAATCGCGATTTCATGTTAAGTTTGGTAATGGCCCCGACAAGGATCATGGATTGAACGTATTCTTTTTTTATTTCAGCCAGTTTACGCACAATGATGGTACCCATGGAAACCCCAACAAAATGAGCTTTGGATATATTCCGGTAATCCAGAACCTTTACCACATCCATAGCTATATTTTCGAATGAGTAGCGGGTATTGGGTGTTTTGTCACCTTTTACGGATTTTCCATGACCATGCAGGTCGATGAGCAAGAGATTAAAGTGCCGGGCATAAGATTGTATCTGCCTGAACCATACAACCGAACTTCCTCCTGCACCGTGGATAAAAACCACCCAGTCGTCGGATTTTTTGTTGGGATATATCTTGTGGTATAACATAGTAGTATTCAATTGCAAAATTATCTATAATTTCGGGTATAGCATGAAAAATGTTTTTTAAAAAACAATAAAACAATGTAGATTTAAGAGAGTTATAATTTCATCTTTAGATAAAAAAATACGTAGGTTTGCATTAAATTTAATTCCCATGGATGGGCAAAAAGGTAACAAATCAGATAAGGATAAGTTTCGTAGTGCACTTAAGGTAAACCAGGGGGTTGAGCGATTGCCTGTAATCAATGAACAGGCAATCAAAGCTTTACAGTCCCGCCGGAAAGTTTCCCTTTCTGCTGATCATTTTGTTGAGGGCATCCTCTCGGGTGACCGTACCGTTTTAAGCCAGGCTATTACCCTGGTAGAAAGTTCTTTGCCCCATCATTATGAGAAGGCACAGGAAATCATTGAAAAATGTACACCCTATTCGGCAAAATCTTTTCGTATTGGCATTACGGGGGTTCCGGGAGTTGGGAAAAGCACTTTTATTGAAGCATTTGGGATGCATTTGATTTCGCACGGGCATAAAACGGCTGTGCTTGCTGTTGATCCCAGCAGCGAGATATCCAAAGGCAGTATTTTGGGAGATAAAACCCGTATGGAAACCCTTTCAGGTCACCCTGATGCTTTTATCCGTCCCAGTCCATCGGCAGGCTCACTGGGAGGTGTGGCCCGCAAAACGCGTGAAATTATCATTTTATGTGAAGCAGCCGGCTTCGACCGTATTTTGGTTGAAACAGTCGGGGTGGGTCAATCAGAAACCACCGTACATTCAATGGTAGATTTCTTTTTGCTGTTAATGCTTTCGGGTGCAGGAGACGAGCTCCAGGGAATAAAAAGGGGAATTATGGAAATGTGCGACGGAATGGTGATCAACAAAGCCGATGGTGATAATCTGATCAATGCACAAAAAGCCAGGGTGCAATACCAGAATGCATTGCATCTGTTTCCACCGACACCTTCAGGATGGACACCGAAGGTAGAGATCTGTTCTTCACTCATGAAAACCGGTATCGATACAATTGAAGAAATGATTATGGATTATTCCGGCCTGGTGAAATCAAACGGTTTTTTTGAAAAGAAAAGACAAAGCCAGCAGAAGTATCATATGTATGAAACCATTCAGCAGAAACTATCAGATAATTTTTACCAGAACCCGCACGTAAATGCGCTTACCGACAATGTTCTGGAAATGTTGAATGATAACCGGCTTACATCCTATCAGGCAGCCCGCAAACTTTTAGATGCTTACTTCAGCAAAGTAAATAAAAGTAAGTAACGAATCACTCAGTATCAAATGAAAGGTAGTTTATTTTATTCCTGATCCAACCCTGGGGTGAGATTGAAGTTTTCAGGATATTTGGCACGTTTATCCCTGTAAAAATTCTGGATTTTTTTCAGATCTTCTTCATAATTGCCGGTCGGATAAATAACTGCTCCCAGCCCCGCGGTTTTTGTTCTGTAATCAAGAAATCCCATAACAATTGGCACTTTTGTCTGTTCAGCCACAAAATAAAATCCCTTTTTCCAGTTTTTTACTCTTTTTCGTGTTCCTTCGGGTGTAATCACCAGAAAAAAACTTTCTGCTTCACCCATCATTTTTGTTATTTTCTTGATCGTACCCGCACTGAAACCCCGATCCATGGGTATGGCGCCCAGGGCTTTCAATATTATACCTAAAGGGAAGAAGAATGACTCTTTTTTGATTATGGTTTTCGCACTAATATTAAGTGACATAAAACCAAGTTTCCCAATTACAAAATCCCAATTGCTGGTATGGGGTGCCATTGTAATTACTGCTTTTTTAACCCCCTCCGGCATATCGTGGGTAATCCGCCAGCCTATTAACTTCAAAATAATTGTGGAAATAAACTTCATATTACTTTTGTTTCAGGAAATTCAGCAACATGCATCAAGCAGGTTATAAAATATCATTTTGCAGATGTATTGTATTAAAGCGTTCTTTAAAAGATATGCAATAAAAGACAAAGATAATCCAATAAAACCAAAAAATTTGTATCTGCCAGGCCGTTATATTATTTTGATTTTCGATTGACGGAATTTTATACATTTGCAAATTGTATATGGTTAACAATTAAGCAATTGTTTCAACATATTTCAAATGTTACTTTTGAATGGCTAAAAAAACGTCAACCATAACATGGGAATCAAATCCCTTTGTAAAACGACCTGAAAAGGAGAGTATTCTTAATCAGATAGGCAAAGTAATATGGATGACAGGACTTTCCGGTTCGGGAAAAACCACATTGGGCATTGATATTGAAAAAGAGCTTGTAAAAAGGGGTTTTTTAACCCAGGTTTTTGATTCGGATATAGTGAGAGCTACAATTAACCGCGATCTGGATTTTAGTCTTGAAGGCAGATTGCAGAATATTTTTCGTGTGGCCCATTTGTCAAGAATATTTCTTGATGCAGGATTTGTAGTTATTAACTGTTTTATATCGCCCACAAACCACATCAGGCATCTTGCCAGGAAGATAATCGGACCCGAAGATTATATAGAAGTATTTGTAAATGCCCCGCTGAGTTTGTGTGAGTTCAGAGATCCTAAAGGATTATATAAGGAAGCCCGGCAAAAGAGATTATTGAACTTTACGGGTATTGACTCGCCTTACGAAGCTCCGGAGAAGCCCGATCTTGAATTGAATACAGAACATTTTTCCAGGAAAGAACTTGTTGGGCAATTTCTTGATTTTATTTTACCGATAATAACCAAAAACCAATAATATAGAATGTTTAAATACAACCTGAGTCATTTGAGGGAACTGGAAGCTGAATCTGTTTTTGTGATTCGTGAAGTAGCTGCCCAGTTTGAAAGACCGGTACTGCTTTTTTCCGGCGGAAAAGATTCAATAGTAATGCTTCATATGGCCGTAAAAGCATTTCACCCGGCCAAAATACCTTTTCCGCTTTTGCATATTGATACCGGGCATAATTTTCCTGAAACACTTGAATACAGGGATAATCTGGTTAATAAAATAGGTGCACGGCTAATTGTAGGCAGTGTGCAGGAATCCATAAATAACGGCAGGGCAGTAGAAGAAACCGGGGCAAATGCCAGCCGGAATATCCTGCAAACCGTTACCTTGCTTGATTCACTCGAAGAGCATGGCTTTGATGCTGCCATGGGGGGCGGAAGAAGAGATGAAGAAAAGGCCAGGGCCAAGGAACGTTTTTTCTCGCACCGAGATGAGTTTGGTCAATGGGACCCCAAAAACCAGCGCCCGGAGTTGTGGAACATTTTTAATGGTAAGAAAAATCCGGGTGAACATTTCAGGGTTTTTCCACTGAGTAACTGGACAGAAATGGATGTATGGCAATACATTTTACTTGAAAAAATTGAAATACCTGCACTTTATTTTTCCCATGAGCGCGAATGTGTAAATCGTAAGGGAGTTTTGCTGGCAAAAAGCGAATACATCAAATTGCAGAATGGCGAGAATTGGGAAAAAATGAAGATTAGATTTCGAACCATAGGAGATATGAGCTGCACAGGGGCAGCCTTGTCAAATGCTGCAACCATTGAAGAGATCATTCTTGAAGTAGCCGCTGCACGGGAAACAGAACGTGGCTCAAGAGCTGATGACAAAAGATCGGAAACGTCAATGGAGGATCGTAAAAAAGAAGGATATTTTTAAAATGCAGTTACTGATCAGCAGATAATCTGAACTTTATCTCTGAACAAAACCAGGCCGGTAAATGATAAATGCCACTCCGCCACAAAATTATTTACAAGAAAATTCTAAAATATGAACAGAAATAACGGCAATGCTTATCTTGATATGGAACTGCTGCGTTTTACCACTGCAGGCAGTGTTGATGATGGGAAAAGTACATTGATAGGCCGCTTGCTTTATGATAGCAAGTCTATTTTTGAAGACCAATATGAAGCCATAAAGCTTACCAGCGAAAGAAGAGGAGAAGAACAGGTTAATCTTGCCCTGCTCACCGATGGATTAAGAGCTGAGCGGGAACAGGGTATTACAATTGATGTGGCATACCGTTACTTTGCCACTCCCAAGAGAAAATTTATCATTGCCGATACTCCCGGGCATGTGCAATATACACGTAATATGGTCACAGGAGCATCTACTGCCAATCTTGCCATTATTCTTATTGATGCCCGTAAAGGAGTAGTAGAGCAAACAAAAAGACATGCTTTCATCGCTTCTTTGCTAGGTATACCGCATCTTGTTATTTGCATCAATAAGATGGACCTGGTTGATTATGACCAGAAAGTTTTTGAAACCATAAAAAAAGATTTTCAGGGATTTGCATCCAAACTGAATATCCGTGACATTCAATTTATACCCATAAGTGCTTTGCATGGCGATAATGTAGTTGATAAATCGAACATAATGTCCTGGTATGGTGGCCCCAGACTTATGTATCTGCTTGAAACAATTCACATCGGAAGTGATCTGAACCTGGTTGATTGCCGTTTTCCTGTTCAATATGTTATCAGGCCACAAAGTGACGAGTATCACGAATACAGGGGTTATGGCGGACGTATTGCCGGAGGTGTTTTTAAACCGGGTGACAAAGTAATGATATTACCATCGGGGTTTACCACAACTATAAAAGCCATTGATGGCCCCGAAGGCCCTGTAGAAGAAGCCTTCGCTCCTATGTCAGTTACCATCAGGCTTGATGATGAACTGGATGTTAGCCGGGGTGATATGATTGTTCGTGAAAACAACAGACCGCAAACGTGTCAGGATATTGATATTATGGTGTGCTGGATGAATTCGCAAAAATTGAATCCAAACGGCAAATATGCCATTAAACATACTACAAAAGATGCCCGTTGTATAATCAGGAGAGTACACTATAAAATTGATGTAAATACATTGCACCGTATCCAGGATGATCTTGAGGTGGGAATGAATGATATTGCCCGAATTTCCATTAGAACCACTCAACCATTCTTTATTGATAAATACCAGATAAACCGTATTACCGGAAGTGTGATTCTTATTGATGAGGCTACACATGAAACGGTTGGAGCAGGAATGATCATCTGAAAAAGACTGTGATAAAAGTCAGGGGAAGTAATAAAAGATGATCAGGTGTATTTACAGGTTTTCCAGAAACGCTTTTTCTTCTACCATGTATCGAACGTGAGTACCAAATCCGATTTTCCCGTTTTCATCGTGTGCTTCCACATTAAAGATTAGCTTTTTGTTTTCAATTTCAACCAGTTCCGTAAAAGCCCATACCATCTTGTTGATTGGTGTTGCTTTGATGTGTTTCACTTTCACTTCTGTGCCAACTGTAATATAACCTTCAGGTAAATAATTACTTACGCTGGTTTGCGCAGTCATTTCCATGAGGGCTATCATGGCAGGAGTGGCAAATACATCAACGGTGCCCGAACTAAAAGCTCTGGCAGTATTATCGGGCGTTACCAGTATTTCAATTTTTCCTTTTATCCCCGGGCTGAGTTCTGTTTGCATAATTGTTTTAATAATTAAATGTCGTTTTTACTTTGATATCCGGATGTATACTCTTTGCCACCGGGCAGTGTTTTGCAGCGTTTTCAAGAATGCTTTTCTGCTTATCAGCATAATTACCTCCGGTAAGATCAAAATCAATAATTATTTCACTGATCCTGCGTGGGTTGGCCGCCATGATCTTTGTAGTAGATACATTGGCACTTTTCAGTGAAAATCCGTTGTTAACAGCAGTAATATCCATGAGGGTGAGCATACAACTACTTAGTGCCGTTGCCACCAGGTCAGTGGGTGAAAAGGCTTCACCTTTACCATTGTTGTCAAGAGGGGCATCGGTTATAATAGTCTGCGAAGAAAGCAGGTGGGTTGCCTGTGTTCGAAATCCTCCCAGGTATACGGTTTTTGATGTTTCCATTGTGTAAAATTTTTTCAGCAAAGATAGAATTTTAGCTTGTTTTTCAGATCAGATTGTTTGCCGTTCAAAATATATAGCATAGAAAAGAACATTAGCAATTAAAAATAAAAAACCCCAGCTTCCGAAAAAGCCAGGGAAAAAAGCACAGTATTTGGAGATTTGATTAAGAGGGAATTTTATTTATTATCACTGTTTGCTTGTTGCGATTTCAAGCCGGAAGGCAACTTAGTGCACTCACCGGGTGCCGGAGTATTTGCTGTAGTTGCAGCAGAACCTGCACAACCTGATTTCGCCGCATTGCTGGTTTGGATCATTTGAACGTCTTCGCCAGCTGATTCAGCTTTGTTTGATTTGTCACATGCTTCATTGCTTGCTTTTTCTGCACATTCTGTTGTTTTTGCAGTAGCTTCGGCAGTAGAGGCACATTCAGCTTTTGCTTCAGCTGTTTGTTTAGCTTCTGCAGTTTGAGCTGTTGCGCAGCATGCAGAAGTTTTTTCCTTTTCTTTATTTTCAGTTTCTGTTGCAGTAAGCAAAACGCTGCTGCCCGCAATCAGTAGTAAACTCATTAGGGATGTAAGAATGTATTTTTTCATGGGTAACGTTATTTTTGATTTGCTTATTTTTATTTAGACCAAAGATAAATAAAATAAAATAAGAAATCCAAAACTTTAACAAAAAAAACAGGAAAAAACAAAAATAATATTTTCATAGTACTGATATACAGGCTTATAAGTTATCAAAAAAATTAAATAAAAGTTTAAATATTCTTCGTTTTTAAAGGTTATTAATAAACTATAAATTATACCTTCATCATAATAAAGAGATTGAAAAACCGGAAAATTCAGATAATTTTGACATTTGAAAACTACTAAATTAAATATATGCCATGCGAAATAAAAAGTTAATAATTATTCCAGTGGTGGTTCTCATTATTTTTGCTCTGTGGTTGATTTTGAGAACAGAGGCTGTAGGACCCGAAAATATCAAAGCGCCTGTTGCACAGGGTGATTTTAAAATCAGTGTTTATACAAGCGGAGAGCTGGAAACCCAGAATTCTGAAAATATCCAGGGGCCTACCGGATTAAGAACAGTAGGTATTTGGAATGTGCAGATAAGTGAGCTGATCCCGGAAGGCAGCATAGTAAATGCTGGTGACTGGGTAGCCACACTTGACCGGACTGAAATTTCGAACCGTTTAAAAGACCGGGAAACCGAACTGGAAAAACTTCAGTCTACTTTTATCCAAACCCGCCTTGATACTACCATGGATATGAGAAATGCCCGCAATGAGCTTCTTAATCTTGAATTCGCATTAGAAGAAGCACGCATTGCTTATGAACAATCATCATATGAACCCCCGGCTACCATCAGGCAGGCTGAAATAAACATGGATAAGGCAATGAGGTCTTACAACCAGGCTTTGCATAATTATGAACTTCGCAAAGAACAGGCTGATGCTAAAATGCGTGAAGTAACAGCCAGTCTTAATCAGGTGCAAAGGCGACTTGATCAGTTACTCGAAGTACTGGAAGAATTTGTTATTTACGCACCCAAAGATGGAATGGTGATTTACAGGCGTCAATGGGACGGCTCAAAAGTAACTGTGGGTTCACAGGTTAGTCCATGGGATAATATTGTGGCCACTTTACCTGATTTTTCGGTTATGATGAGCCGTACTTTTGTAAATGAGGTTGATATCAGTAAAGTCAAAGTAAACCAGCCGGCGGAAATTGTAGTTGATGCTTTCCCTGACAAAAGATTTACCGGGGAGGTTACCGAAGTGGCAAATATCGGAGAACAAAGGCCTAACCAGGATGCCCGTGTTTTTGAAGTAAAGATCAGGATCAATGAATCAGATACTATCATGCGGCCTGCAATGACCACCAAAAATACCATTATTACGCACGTTGAGGAGGATGTAATTTTTGTTCCCCTTGAAGCCATTCATGTTCTTGATTCCATAACCTATGTTTTCAAAGATCAGCAGAATCGTATCGTTCGACAGCAGGTAAGTACCGGATTACGCAATGATAATGAGATTATCATTCAGGAAGGACTTAAGGAAGGAGAAATGGTTTATCTTACTATACCGGCTGATCCTGCTGAACAGCGTTTTGTAGAATTATAAATGCAATTGTATGGTAAAATCTCAAAGATATATTTATAATCTTAATATTGCGCTCGACGCTGTTTTTGCCAATAAATTCAGGTCAATGCTCACGGCGTTGGGTATTATTTTCGGTGTGGGTGCTGTGATTGCCATGCTTGCAATCGGCTCGGGTGCCAGACAGGAAATTCTCGACCAGATGAAACTGGTTGGAGTGAATAACATTATTATCAGGCCTGTTTTTCCTGATGATGATGCACAACAGGAACTTTGGGAAGGACGTTTTTCTCCCGGTCTCACCCTTAATGATGCAAATAGCATCAAAGAGATTATTCCCAGTGTAAGCAGAGTAAGTCCGGAACTGGAAATCAGCACATTCGGATTCCATCAGGGGGTGCGACGCCCGGTAAGAATTACAGGAGTGAACCCGGAACATTTTGATTTGTTTGGGCTCAATGTAGTTTATGGTACATCCTTTACCGGCGATATGATTGACAACGGAACTCCTGTTTGCGTAATCAGCAATCAGGTAAGGGGTGTATTTTTTGGCAATACCAACCCGGTTGGTAAACAGCTTAAAGTGGGTAACAACTGGTTAACTGTATTAGGTGTAGTAGAAGACCGGCTTACCGGTGACCAGGCGGCTGAAAAACTGGGAATAAGTGAGTATGGAAGCCTGGTGTATGTGCCGGTGCAAACTGTATTGGTACGCTATCTCGACAGATCTGCTGTATCTATAAAGGATATTGAGCAGGAGCGTACCCGCAGCGGGCGAAGGGGCAGAGGGTTTGTAATAAGGGGCGATAATAATGGCGAAGATGATCAGGAACCCAGAAAAAGTTATCATCAGCTCGACCGGATAGTAGTGCAGGTTGAGAATTCGGAGCTGCTAACACCCACATCAGAACTGATACAACGCATGTTACTCAGAAGACACTACGGTGTAGAAGATTTTGAAATTATCGTTCCTGAACTTCTTCTTCAGCAGGAACAAAGGGCAAAAGATATTTTTAATATCGTACTTGGTGCCATTGCAGCAATTTCATTGCTTGTGGGGGGAATCGGAATTATGAATATTATGCTGGCTTCTGTTATGGAGAGGACCCGCGAAATAGGAATCAGACTGGCTATTGGCGCAAAAAAAACGGATGTTATTTTCCAGTTTTTATCCGAATCGATATTTATAAGTGTTTCCGGAGGTATTATCGGTATTTTTCTTGGTATTGCTATTTCAAGGGCGATAATGCAATTTACTGATATTCTCACCATTGTTTCGCTTGCATCTGTTCTCATTTCGTTTACTGTGTCTGCAGGAATAGGAATAATTTTCGGGTATATGCCTGCAAGAAAGGCAGCTCAAAAAGATCCTGTTACATCACTCAGGTACGAATAATATCCGGCTTTTTTTAAGAGATATTCAGATAATAATCTTGGCTTTTGATCCGTATAGTTTTACATTTGTTATGGTATGGATGCGATTTTATATTATAAAAATTGAATAAAGACAATACAAAACGCATTCTATAAACATAAAAATTCCAGGGATATGAAAAAATTTGCAGTTATATTATCAGGAAGTGGCGTTTATGACGGAGCAGAGATACATGAAGCCACATTGAGTATGTATCAGATCAAAAAGCAGGGAGCAGATTACGAGATATTTGCACCGGATATTGAGCAGCATCATGTAATAAATCATCTCACCGGAGATGAAATGAAGGAAAAGCGCAATGTTATGGTTGAGGCTGCACGTATTGCCCGCGGTAAAATAAAACCCCTGGCCGATTTCAATGTTGAAAATTTTGATGCAATTTTATTTCCGGGAGGTTTTGGGGTAGCCAAAAACCTTTCCAGTTTTGCATTTGATGGTGATGATTGTAAAGTTAATCCCGATACTGAAAAAGCAATCAGGGCAATGCATAAAGCCGGGAAGCCTATAGGTGCACTTTGTATTTCTCCTGTATTGGTGGCAAAGATACTTGGCGATGTAGAGCTTACCATAGGTCAGGATAAGGATACGGCAGACGCAGTAGAAAAAATGGGAGCACTCCATAAAAATACCAGCCATGGTGAGGTAGTCATTGATGCAAAAAACAATGTGTATACTACGCCATGCTACATGCTTGATGCCAATATTGTTCAGATTGGAGATGGTGCTGAAAATATTGTCAGGGCAATTTTAAAAACCCTTTTCTGATTATTTTTATTCAGCAATAATTTCCAAAGCCCTTTTCAGGGCTTTTTTTATTATCTTTTCATGATCAAATGCCATCTCAGGAAGCCTGGATATGTCGAACCAATCTACATCCCGGGCATCGCTTTGTGCAACAGGTTTAACCTTGTGATCAGCAAACCCCCAGAAAGCAACAGTAACGGTGCGGTGTCTGGGATCTCTGTCGGGCTGACTGAAGGCTTCAAGCTGGTAAAGTTTGATTTTTTTTATACCGGTTTCTTCCTCCAGTTCCCGGGCAGCGCATTCTTCAAGCGTTTCTTCCATATCAAGGAAGCCACCGGGGAGGGCCCAAATGCCTTTAAAGGGATCATTCTTTCTTTGGATAAGAAGAATGCTGAGACTTTCATCCGGGTTCATTTTAAAAACCACAATATCTGCAGTTACTGCAGGGCGGGGATATTTATAAGTGTAGCTCATGTGATACTTGCTTTTTTTGTTTGTCGGATTAAAACTGTATTTTATGGTAGTCGCTAAGGTCGTCTTCTTTTCGCTTTTTATAAGTCTGGATCTTTTTACTCAGAATAATAAATACCGCCAGGTCATTTTCCTGAAACCATTTCAGCACTTCTTCATTTCCTCTTGTTGCCTCTGCAAATTTTGCCATAAACTCAAAGTTGTTTTTTTTGAGCCAGTCAAGCGCTTTATTATCATCCCATACGGCTTTTATAAAGGCCCCAAAATGGGGGTACTTATTTTTCATTAACCATGTAAATGCTTCATCATTGGTATGAATACCATTTACCAGGGCGGCCAGCTCGGGATACCCATTATTCATGAGCCAGTAAATGAATTTTTTATTTCCATCAACTGCTTCACCAAATGCGATCAATATTTTTGCGGGATAATGAATCATTCCTGAAACTTTTTTCTTATGTTGAAAACATGGATTATTCGTTTTTATTAGTAGGAGTTTATCTTATGAGATACATTTTTCCAAAACCCTGCTCAAAGTATTTTGATGCAGAAGTAGAATTGAGCTCAACCTGCTGACCATCAATATTTGTAATTACACGATAAAGATATACTCCGTTGGCAAGGCGATCGCCGTATTCATCCGTACCATCCCAGGCATAATGGGTAATATTACGGCCAATACGAATGGGCCCAAGTTCCGACATGTCAATTTCGCGTACAACCTTCCCGGTAACGGTCATGATCTGTATTTTCATGTAGGTAGGAAGTTGCGAACCTGTAAGGGTAAAAACAAAATGAGTTGCTGTACTGAATGGGTTGGGCCAGTTGAGCACTTCGGTAATTGTGGATTCTGTAACTACATCAAAACTGATCACATAATCGTTATCTCCTGATTCATTCATGGATTTATCCGTTGCCTGCACCCGAAGCGTATAGGTTCCGTCCTGCTCAAATACAGGTTCAAATTCTATACTACAATTGTTATCAGGTAGTTTTGCCGGGAAAAATTTCATATTTTCCGTACCATGAGAATAAAAATAGATCCTTTGTGGTTCAGGATTCAGTGGCGTACTGAGAAAAACTTTTACCAGCGAAGTATCATTTAACGCCAGAAAAGGATTATTATCCCTTAGGGTAATATGGATAAAAGGATTGGCAGAAACGATCTCCCCATCCATAATCTGACGGCCGTCAAAAGTAACTTCCAGCAAGGGATTGGTCCTGTCTTTCTCAACATAAAAAGGTATCTGACCAATATTGTTAAAATGGTATTGCTCAAGCTGATCCTTATTGGGGTTTACTTCTATCCAAAGGCTGTTAAGACCGGGTAGTCCTTTAGTATCAACATCAATGGTATCAATAAGGATATCGCCGGCCGGAAGGGGTCGCTGACGGGGATAATCCAAAGGATGCATCTGACGGTCTTTGTCTATAACCCAGTAATTTACCAGCATGCTATCCATATCATAATTGCTTATGTTATGAATTGCCGTTGAAAACATGATTTTATCTCCTTCAGCAACAGTATCTTGTTCAAAAACATAATGCTGCGAAGGATCAATAGCCGTTTCGGGAATACCTTCATAAATCACTTTCCAGTATTTCATTTGTGCCGGAGTACGGTTTTCATCATCCATCATATTCACCATCAGTTGCAGAAAAGGATATTGTTCAGCTGTTATACTATGCTCTGCAAGCAGAATGGTTTCCTGTTCCGGTGGAATATTTGTCAATAGAGTATCTTTGATACCATCTGCGTTGATTCCTATCACATTCAGCCATACCGAATCTGTTTCCAGTCCGTCAAAGCTTTCCTGTTTCCAGTGAACTGCTTCCCATTTGCTGGCCGGGCCAACGACTTCAGAAAGAATGTTACCCTTGTTCCAATTTGTAACAATGCTGTCGTTTAGCTGAATAACAGAAGTAATTGAAGAGCCTATCACTTCGCGGGAAGTACCTATGGTTGACCCTTTGGTTCCAAATAACATATAGGGAGTATTATTTTGTAGTCCCCTTATGTTGGCACTTCCAATAGATTCAAAGGCCTGGTAAAGCCCTTCATGATAGTTTTCGGCATTATGATTACGATGACTTAATGCCAGCACATAATGTCCTTCCGGAATGGTGTCAATAAAGGCCTCCATCCTTTCAAGCCAGGTTTCAGATGTGGAATAATAATCGAAGGTATACATGTCTCTTACACGGCAGTGGAAGTTATCATAGGGTCCAATATTATTACCTGTATTGTAGCTTACCCATGGTTCAGCAGAAACGGGATCAAAAACGGCAAAATACATTCCGTTGCCCACATCGGCCAGACATGAGAAAATTTCAAGTATCACACCATTTTGCCTGATATACTGTTCGTTCCAGGGCAGATACGGATAAATACCTGTTTGAGCCTGTATAGAATTGACATTATTTACAAACTCCCATATCCTTTCATCCTGGTTAAAAAATACATACTGATAATGGTTGTTTTCAAACTGATCAAAATGTGCCTGGCTCCAGCCTTCCTTTTCGGGCAGATATTGGAAACTGCTTTTGCGCCAGTTGTATTCGCCGGAATATACAGAGTCAAGGCTTACTCTCCAGAAATATACGGTGCTGTCAGAAAGGCTGACGGGAGGAGACCAGCTTACTACACCTCCCTTTCGGGTAAGGGTTTGACTTACAGGATTGATAAATGTTGATGATGTATCAATCTGAAAAACATATTGTTTTTCACTTATAAACGGATCACCTGTTGAAGCTTTCAGTGTAACGTTCTGTTGTCCGATGATAGCATAATTGTGCGGAAATACCGGAAGGATATCAGAAGACTTAATGAACAGGTTATTGGAAGCGGTATTATTTACAGTAGTAAGTTCATCAATCTGATTTAAAACATCAATATTTACGGTAAATTGATTTATCCCTATACCCAACTGTCTTTCAACAGGTAATTTAAATCTGATGGTATCTTTGAAAAGGGTGGTTGAAATGCGTCTCTGATAACTCTCAATGCTTCCATCGGGGAAACGGCGCTCAAGATCAATGAACATAGAATCTCTTATAGCTCTGCCCAGGTTTGTGGAAATTATATTTACCGTGAAGCTGTCAATTTCGGTTATAACATCTTTTGGGGTAAAGAAAATATCGCTGTTTTCCACCTTGTAATCGGGTTTGGGCTGCGAGTTAATAATAACTGCAGGATCGCCATGCAGAGTTTTTAAAAGTGCTGCATTGCGAATATATTGATCCGGTGTCTGAATATTACTGATGGTTTCTTTGATGGCAAATCCTATAGGCTTGCCATAATTCTTTGCACTGATCTGGCGGAAAAATTCATTGGAATATCTGTTCAGCTCAAAGGCTCCGGTGGCAACGGTTGATGCAAGATATCCGATAACTCCCTTTTCGGCAATGAGTACAAACTCTTCACTTGAACTTACCGATCCTGTAAATAAATCGCCTGCGAAACAGGAATTGGCTATCAGGAAGGGATACTTCCCAAAGTTGCTGTACTCACCCGGGTAGTCGATGCTTATGTCAAATCCAATACCTGCAGCATGCCCGAAAAAGGTCATTATGCTTACTCCATTGTTTATAAGTTGCTTCAGCGAATCTGACTGGTTGATCTGAATGGGATCGGTGGAACTTTTCAGGAAAGTTCTTACATAAGCACCCAACAGTGTATCTTCAACCGTTTGCTGGTATTGCCTGAGGTACGATGCCAGCACGTTTTGTTCAGAAATACTGGATCCGCCTCCAAAATGTAAAATATTTTTCATCCACTCCTCAGGCTCCTGCCGGGCATTATGGTATTGAATAACCTTGTCGAGATACAACGAAACATGCGCCGGGTTTTTTGCTGCCAGCCGGCCGGTAGCTATGGCCGGTGCATAACCGTTATCATCGAGGCCTGATGTTATAAGGATATCTGATGGCGGATCACCCAATGATGGCACGAGTGAAACGGCATAGGCCGATGGATTTTTTCTGTAAACTGAAGCCGGCCTTGTTTTTCCAATCAAAAATAATTTACGTGGAACGGTATTAAAATTATCGATGGCAAACTTAGCAAAATACCGCAATGCGAGTGGATGCTTTTTTATACCGTAAGCAAATTGATGATATAATTCATCAACATCTGCCAGCAAAACATTATATCCAGTTGAATTCCGGAAATCTCTGAAATTTTCTGCTGCACCCATCAATGATTTATGTGTGATCATCAGGTAATCGGAGTTGATATATGCTGAAGAAAGAAAGTTGCGGAATTTTGCAAAATTTCCAGGATCAGAGTTTACCGGACGAATGCTGTTAACCGTTTTAATTTGGGAAGTTGAAGTGATAAAGAGCTCACGTAACTGCGTAGGATTCGTAATAAGCGCCCTGTGAATATTTTCATTGAAGAAAGCCTTTACTTTGGTATTACTGGTAAGATTATAAACCCATACACTATCGGGGTCCGACGCTCCAGGATCAGTAAAACTGATCAGCGTTTTATCGCCCGGAGAAGCAGGAAGTTCCAGTGAAATACTGCCCAGGTTTCTCAAATTAAAAGTATGGGGATATCTCACGGAAATATAAGCCGGAGCGGTGCGGTCAACAGGAGAATTCAATGAGTTTATTGAACTGAAAACAAACGGGGTTCCGGATGAATTCAAATTATTTGCAGCCACATTGCTGTTGAATTTCAACAACGCATAGCCATCAAAAAGTGTGTCAATCAGGTTCCCTGCAAATTGAATCTGAAGGTGGTGATCAGGATTTAATTGTCGGTAATTCGATGCACCGGCAATAGCAAATTCAATATTGGCCTGCGGACCTGCTGTGTATATGTTTGGCGTAGGAATAGTCCTGGTTCTGCTTTGCCCAAGGTTCAGGGGTGCATCAAACCAACCCTGAGATTCAGTGTATTGGGGTTGAGTTACTCCGTAGTTATTGGTTTGGCCTGCATAGTAGTTAGATGTATAATCCTGGTGTGAGGTAAACCAAAACCAGTTTGCAGGGGTGTAACCTGAAAAATTATTGTCTTCCTGTATGGCAAATCTTTTGTTGTTTAGAAGGTTATTCCAGGTAAGATAATAAGTAATGGTATCGTTAATCAGGCTAAAATTGCTGTTGGGATGCATGTTTTCGTTTTCATAAAATCCTGCATCGAACCAGCCGTCATTTTCTTCTGCATAAAATTCAATATAATCGCCTGGAAGAAAAACACCTGAAGATTCATTCCTTACGATCAGGGGAATTTCTTCGCCACGGGCAAAGAACTGAAAACTGCGCGGATCAAAAGTTCCCAATGGAACTCCTGCTTCCTGCATAGTGTTGTACTCCAAACGGTATATTCCTTTTTCTGCAATTGTAATGGCAAAATACTGCTGTTCATATTGTATCCATTCATTGCCATAGTCTTGCGCTTTAACAGCAAAACCAAGGGAAAGACAGATTGTTATTATGAACAGTTTTCGAAACATTAAATAAATTGTTTTGTAAAATCCTTAATTTCTCAGATACTTGTTGCGTGTTTGATTAGTCATTTATTTGGTTTTCTCTCCGGTTAATGTTGAACCTGAGTGAAAAAATATTTGAATACAATGCAATGGAATTGTCTCCCAGATCAGTTAGTGCGTAATCCAGGGCCAGTATATCTCTTATTACTACTCCTATACCCATGTTAAATTGTACGGATCTTCTGAATTCTTCATTTGGAGTTGAATATTGCTGGTAATTACCCATGCCGGCCCTCAAAAAAATCAACTGATCGTAGTTCAGTTCTATACCCATTGCAGGATCAATGCTTACAGGATCACCTTTTATTAATACATTCCGTTTGCCGTCAGTGGTAATATTGAGATCAACAGAAGCCAGCATTTCAAACTTTTCAGTAAAAAAGAAACTTCGCGAAGCACCGATAATAAAACGTGGCAAAGTAATTTCAATACTATTTTCAGGAATTTCATTTCCGGTAAGCGTAAACACCTCACGCATGGCATCATCAAAGTCGAATGACCATGCATTGAAGGTAGAAGTAATATCACGGCCCATCGCTGCAAAATTCCATTCATCCATTTGGTACTGAATACCGGCATCGAGTCCGAAACCCCAGGCTCCTGCAAAAGAACCGGCAGTTCGTCGTATCACCTTTGCATTTATGCCTATGTCAAGTTTATCATTTAAGCGGCGGGCATAAGAAAAAATGAATGCATTATCTGATGCGGAGAATGATTGTATTCTGTCATAATTTATATTGCCTTCTGAGTCAATAAGCTCTGTTGTATTCGGTATATCATCTACTCCAAATCTGAGATACGAGAAACCCAGAGCCGAATTTTCGTCGATATTAAATGCCAATGAGCCATAATCGTATTGGGCAATTCCGGCAAAATATTCGGTATGCATTAGGGCGATCTGTATGTTAGGTTCAATTTTCAGCAGTCCTGCTGGATTCCAGTACCCTGCAGTGGCATCGCCGGCAACTGAAATAAAGGCATTTGACATGCCCAATGCACGCGCACCCACTCCAATAGAAAGAAATTCATTGCTGTACTTGGGGGTCTGTCCCTTTGCTGGTGAAATTGTATAAAAAACCGCAAGGCAAATGAACAGAATCGTTAAACCGTAAGATATTCTACTGTAATGCACTTTATGAGATTTTTGCCTTTGAAACCGGGGTAAAGATACAAAAACACAAAACAATGTAAAGTGCGGTTTTTACTTGATTGTAAAAGGATTATAAGGGATGTCCGCAGTTTTTGCAATAGGATGCATCTTCATGATGTTCCGATTCACTGCAATAATCGCAAATTTTGGTTTTTACCTTTTTTGTTCTGTCACGGGTCAGTTCTGCAGATACAATTCCTGTGGGTATAGCGAGGATACTATATCCTAAAAGCATAATAAAACTTGCTATAAATTTTCCCAAATCGGTTACCGGTACAATATCACCATATCCTACTGTTGTAAGTGTAATAACAGCCCAGTAAATACTGAGTGGTATGCTGTAAAATCCATTTTCCCCATCCTCAACCACATACATTAGGCTTCCGAGTAAAATTACAAGTATCAATACAAATACCATGAAAATAAATATCTTTCTGAAGCTGGATTTCAGAGAAAGTATCAGAAGGTTTCCTGCTTTGATATAGCGTGTGAGTTTTAAAATCCTGTAAATCCGCAATAATCTGATGGCACGAATCACAAGCAAAGGCTGAGTTTCGGGATACATTAATCCAATAAAAGCTGGTACAATGGCGATAAAATCTATAATTCCAAATAAACTGAAAATGTACTTTCTTTTATCGGGGGCGCTGATAATCCTCAAAATATATTCCAGGGTAAATAATAAGGTGATTGTCCATTCCGAGTAATTCAGAAATTTGAAATACTTCTCATTGAAATCAGAAATGCTTTCGAGCATTACAATTACAATACTGGCAAGGATAAGAATCAGCAATATTTCATCAAACAGCTTTCCGAAAAAAGTATCAGACTTGAAAATGATATTATACATTTTCTCTTTCCAGGGGGGTCTGTTTGTTTTTTCTTCTTTTGTATCCATAAATCCTTATATAGATTAACAAATCTACGAAAAACACAGAAAGTTTACAGGATGTAAAATTAAGGGATATAAAAGAATTAGCTCCTAATTTTTATAATAACCAGGATGAATGGGAAAGAAATTTATAACGAAGATTATAACCAATCTGTGCTCTTTCCAAATTTTTCCCCGAATACAAGTTCTTTGAGGGGATGTCTTTGCCTTTCGTCTTTTTCCATTTCGGCAAAGTTTTCTTCAAGCAGTTCAGGCCCACCTTTATGTCCTATTGCAAAAGCAGTGATCACCTGGTATTCTTCGGGTACATTAAAGATTTCGGCTGCTTTTTGAGCATTTAAACCACCCATCTGATGCATGAAAAGGCCTTCGTGCATTGCCTGAAAGGTAATATAAGCTACACTCTGCCCAACATCATACATAAATGTTTTACTGGGTCTGCCGTTTTTATCGGAGATTTTTTTACCGATGCTGAGTGCCAGAACAGGAGCCAGTTTAGCCCATTTTTGATTGAACTCCACCAGGGTTTCCATAATCATATCCCAGGTTTTATCTCCCTTAAAACCTACGATAAAGCGCCATGGCTGGTCGTTACTGCTTGATGGTGCCCAACGGGCAGCTTCAAAAATACTTTGAACAGATTCCTTTGTAACATGTTGATCAGTAAAGGAGCGGGGGCTCCATCTTTGTTTGAGCAAGGGATGAATTTCGAATTTTGTTATTGCTGGTTTTTCCATAAATATCTGTTTTTGGAAATGATAACAACGAATACATTGCAATGTTTAAGGTTTTGTACAATACATTAAAAAAACCGACAGGGTATACCTGCCGGCAAACTAAAACAGTAATGAATGGGATAAATATTTGGGGGTTTGTGTGGTGCTAAAGTTTAAATCCTTCGCCCATGTAAAATTCCATGATCTTCATTTTGAAGATAAAATCATATCTTGCCTGAAGGGTTTCCCGTTCGGCTCTTGCCAGGCGCGTTTGGGATTCATTAAATTCAACAGAACTTACCATTCCCAGGTCGAAACGTTGACGGGTATAATTGAACGCCTCCAGGTAAGAATCCAGCGATTTGGTAGTTGCCTGATATTTCTGATATGCTGCTATGGCATCAGCATGGGCCTGTTGAATGGTTTTATTAAGATTGTTGCGTGTGAGTTCATATTCATTCCGGGCCCTGTTGAGTTCCACTTTTGATTGTTGAACTCTCGTGCGTACTTCCCATCTGTTAAAAACAGGAATGCGCAGGTTCAAGCCCACATATTGGCTGAAGTTATCACGTATCTGGTCATTGTAAGGCTTGGTTTCAAATATATTTCTGAAACCATCTGTAAAAACGGGAGTATTGTCTGCAAGGTATCCAATCTGGACAGAACCAAGGGATTCTTGTCTTACCAGTTGTTGATTCGCTTGTGAGTATCCGGTTCCGATGCTACCTATGAGCGCCAGAACCGGACTTCTGCGACCGCGTTCCTGAGCAAGAAACTTTTCAGCCATATGAATGCGCGAAAAGGCTGCTTGTACTCCGGGTTCAATCTGAAGGGCTTTTTTATATGCAGCAGCCGGATCACGCAATACTACCTGATCGGTGATTTCCATTTCCGGTCTTACCACAACAAATTCATCAGCAGGATCAAGATCAAGTAACTGAATAAGTTCAAGGTATGATAAACGCAGGTTGTTTTCGGCATTTACTAGGTTAACTTTTTCCTCGGCCAGTCTGGCTTCAATTTCCAGCAGACTACCCCTGGGTACTGTACCACCTTCATACAGGATACGTGTACGCTCCAGTTGCTGGCTTATGAGTTCTACCTGTTGTTGTGCGGTTTCAACAAAGTCTTCATTATAAAGAATCTGCATGAAGGCAGCAGCAATACTCAATGTTATATCATTTTTCATTCTTTCTGTATCATGGCGCAGGGCTGTATGACGCAGAATATTTCTACGCATATAATTGACATTTTGAAACCCTGCGAACAATATTACAGAGGTACTTGCACCGGCATTCTGACGCATGATCTTTTCCGTTGAAAATTCGTTGGTGAAGGGGTCAACAGAACGACCATAACTTAAACCCTGAGATGCCTCTGCGTTTAAATTCGGTAAAAAATTGGCATAACTCTGCTCCACATCATACCTTCCTGATTCTTCATTCAATTCCTGCAGTTTGATCTCCAGGTTATGGTGCATGGCATGGTCAATGCAATCCTGCAGTGTCCATGCCTGTTGTGCCAGAATCGATGTGGTCATTAATAGTGGAGAAAAGGCAAATACTAGAATTGTGGTTATTAATCTTGTTTTCATGCTTTTATTCCGTTGATGTTATTTTTAAGCTTCGGTTCAAAATGGAATTTCTTTTTTTTTAAAAGGTAAGGGTGAAAGCCCTTACCTTTTGCACTTAACCAATTAACCAATAAACTTACGTCGTGGTTTTAACGAAAAGTGTGCCATTGAATGTAAAAAACTGTTGACTAGGAAATTAAATGTGTTTTTCCGTTTTACATAGAAGGCGAAGGTGTACGTTTATAAAACAACAAACGTTCGATTATGAACAGTAGGATTATTTATAATTCTTAAAATACAGGGAATCAAAATAATAATCAGAAATGAAGCGTAAATACCGTTTCTTCGCCGGGTTTTGACTTTACGGTAATATTTCCTTTGTGCAGGCGCATTATCTCTCTTGAAAGGCTGAGACCGATGCCGGATCCTTCTTTTTTGGATGTAAAGAAAGGGACAAATATCTTTTCCATAATATCGGGTTTTATGCCTTGTCCGTTATCTGCCACCGAAATATTTACTCTTCTTCCAGGTCCGGTTATAGCAAGTATTTTTAAGGATGGGTTTTCCAGATCTTTCAGAGCATGTATAGAATTGATTACCAGATTTATGATTACCTGTTCAATAAGATCGGGATCGGCAGTAATTTTCAGATCTTTGGGTACTACATTAATACGGCAGTGGATTTTTTGCTCTTTGATCTTGGGTTCCAGCAGAGCATATACCGAATCGAGTAATTCACGGATTTCTATATACCGGAAATTGGGTTTGGGTATGCGTGTAAGATTGCGGTAAACCTGCACAAAATTCAATAGTCCCTGGCTTCTCTTTTCTATTGTTTTAAGAGCTCCCAGTATACTGTCCACATCGTCTTCATCAATTTCATCATTCAACAACATCGTTTCTTCATCAATCAGGATATCTTTTACCGTGCCGGATAAGGAAACAATGGGTGTAATGGAATTCATTATCTCGTGAGTTAAAACCCTTATGAGTTTTTGCCAGGCATCCATTTCCTTGGCTTCCAGCTCGCTGTGGATGTTTTGTAATGATACCAGTACAAAGTCGTCTCCTCTCATCCTGAACTCAGTAGCTCTTATGGAAAGCTGCAGGAGTTCATTCTCAACAAATACTTTTATGAGGTTTCGATCACCGGCCTTCATATTTTTAAGCGCTTCAGCCATATTCTTATCAATTTTTTCAAGCTCCGTGATCAACCGAATGGAAGATATACCAAGTAATCGTTTTGCAGCATTATTGAAAATATCTACTTGTCCGTTTTGCTTAAACACAATAATACCAATGCTGATATGCTGAACAACTGTTTGCAGGTAATTAAAATGCTCTTCTTTGGCTGCCCTTGTTTTTTTGAACTCATTGATCACTTCATTGAAAGCACTGTTCAGATCATCAAAGCTCTTACCCAGACCATGATCCGAAAAGGTTGAAACAAAGTCGCTGTGGCGGATTGACTCGAGAAAGGTAGTAAGACGTTTGTTGGTTCGTTCAACATATTTTACCAGTGAAGCAATCTGCACAATGATCAGCAAAGTGAGAATAATACTGCTAATTATAAATTCTTCCTTGCTGATAATATTAATAAGAATGACGGCTGATGCTACAATGAGCAAAACGCGTAATACTACATTGAAGCGAAAGTTTTTAAAGCTCATACTTTTCTATCCTACGGTATAAAGATGCCCTGGTAATACCCAGTTCTTTGGCTGCTTTGCTTATATTGCCACCATGTTTGTCAATTACCTTGCTGATAAGCATTTTTTCTGTGGCTTCCAGGTTGGTATTGGTGGTAACAACTTCATCTGTATCCTGTTTTTCCTGCGTAGAAAGGAAGAAGTCATCAGGTTGAAGTACATTAGACTCGCTCATGATGACGGCTCGCTCAACCGCATGCTGCAGCTCCCTGATATTACCCGGCCAGTGGTGTTTTTCAAGTCTTTTCAGGGTTGAGACATGCAGGCGTTTCATAGGCATTTTATATTTTTTGCAATACATATCAAGGAAATGATTTACAAGCAGTGTAATGTCTTCGGTACGTTCACGCAAAGGCGGAAGATGAATTTCCACTGTATTTATTCTGTACATCAGGTCCTGCCGAAACTTACCTTCTTCAACCATTTGATAAAGCGGCATATTGGTGGCACAAACCAGGCGCACATCCACAGGTGTCTCTTTTACTGACCCCAATCTTACCACTTTGCGGTTCTGCAAAACACTAAGTAGTTTCGATTGCAAAGGCATGCTCAGGTTACCGATCTCATCCAGGAAAATGGTGCCTTTGTTGGCAGCTTCGAAACGACCTGCACGATCTTCTTTGGCATCAGTAAAAGCTCCTTTTTTATAGCCGAAAAGTTCGCTTTCAAAAAGAGATTCGCTTATGGCACCCAGGTCAACACTAATAAATACTTCGTCTTTTCGGGGTGAAGCACGGTGCACTGCGCGGGCAATGACTTCTTTTCCTGTACCATTTTCACCGAGAATAAGTATATTGGCATCGGTTCGGGCTACCTTCTGAACTGTCGTTAATACCTTGATCAATGGTTCCGATTGTCCTATGATCTGGCTGAAGGGTTGGTCGCCCTGCTCCATCAGGAATTTTTGTTTTGACTTCAGATCCAGAACTTCTTTTTTTGAACGGTTTACTTCAAGTGTAGTATCAATGGTAGCGAGCAACTTTTTATTATCCCAGGGTTTAAGCAGGAAGTTTGTGGCACCTTCCTTTATACCCTGCACTGCCAGTTCAATATCTCCGTATGCAGTAATAAGCACTACAGCAATTGTAGGATCAATTTCAAGAATTTTATTCAGCCAGTAAAACCCCTCCTGTCCGCTGGTTGCATCCCTTGAAAAATTCATATCCAGTAAAATCAGGTCATAATTCTGATTTTTCAGCAGCATGGGGATGTTGTTGGGATCGTTGTCGGTGTTTACTGTTTTAAAGTGTTGCTTCAGGTAAAGCTTTGCAGCAAGCAATACATCTTCATCGTCATCAATGATAAGGATACGGGCATCAGTCTTGGACATAGTGTGTTTGATTTTGGGGCTAAGATAATAAAAAAGTAGATGTGTAATTGTTTGTTAAATCAATTATTACCTGACAATTAAGTTGACGTTTTCAGGTGATAATTACAAGGTCAAAATTTTTTTAAAAAAGTATTGCTATAAAGAAAATTTGGTATACATTTGCACTCTCAATTAAAAAATCGGGCGATTAGCTCAGTTGGTTTAGAGCACCTGCCTTACAAGCAGGGGGTCACTAGTTCGAATCTAGTATCGCCCACCACCACAAATACAAGGTCTTTTGTTTTTACAGCAAAGGGCCTTTTTTTTTTTTGACTATATGTGAGTTTTACGTATTGTTCTTTTCCTTATATTTGTTTTTCTAAATCCTGGGCTTATGAAAAACTTTGTTTCTTTTATTATTCTCTTCTGTTTATTCATTGGATATTCAGTAAAGGCTCAACTTACAATTGATCTTGAAACCGGGCTGCCATTCCAGGGCTACAATGATGTGAGAATTCCCAATGAAACCGGCACAGAATTCGACTTCAACAAGGACTTTGAGTTACAGGGGCCGGTGATTCCTTTGCGAATTCGTCTGGGGTATACTTTTAATGAGCGTAATCATTTTTTTGCCCTGTTTGCTCCGCTGGGGATCAATTATGAAGGTCCGGCTCCCTTTGATATCAGATTTCAGAATACTGATTTCAGCCAGGGGGAGTTTATTGAGGGTTTTTACAAATTCAACAGCTACCGGCTCACCTACCGGCGTGATTTTTTCATCACCGAACAGTGGACTCTGGGTGCCGGGTTCACAGCCAAGATCAGGGATGCGCGGGTGCAGCTTACGGCCGGAGATAAAACCGATAAAAAGGATGATTTGGGTTTTGTACCCCTGCTTAATCTTTTTGCAGCCTATCAATTTGATGGATTTACAATTTGGTTTGAAGGTGATGGGCTTGCCGGTGGACCCGGGCGGGCTTTTGATCTCTTCCTTGGCGGGAAGTTTGCCGTTCTGGAAAATCTGCACCTGAAAGGGGGCTATCGTTTTCTGGAAGGGGGTGCAGATGTTAGTGAAGTCTATAATTTTACTTTGGTGAATTTTGTCATTCTTGGAATTATTTGGCAGATCAACTGATATTTGAATATTTCCTTCAATTAGTAGAAATAAAAAAATGACAAATTTTTCATTTTCTCAAAATAATCCCTACATTTGCTCCTTCAAAAAAACAGGAAAATGATTTTTACCATCAACCATCATCATCACCAGGTGCTTATTCCCATGGAATAGTTTGTGCTGATGTTGTGTTGTACAGGCATATAATGAAACCGTGGGAAATCATCCCGCGGTTTTTTTTTGAATATTTTTTTTGATCATTAAACAATCATTAAAAAAAACAGTTAATAGGTACAATTCAGATTTACAATCTCTAAAGTAAAAATAAACAAAATGAAAACACAAAAGGTCTATACAGTATTTCATATGCATCATCTGCATCATCATTTTGCAGCGAAATACCTGTGCAGAAAATACTGAAGGCCCGGAGAAATATATTGAACTCATTGTAAAAGGCTTGCAGGTTTCTGCAGGCCTTTTCCCGTTTTATGCCACCGCGGAGACGGAGAGACGCGGAGATATAACTCTTCGAACTCAGCGTCTTAGCGTCTCAGCAGTGAAAAGGGAAAAATAAATAACTTTAAACACAAAGAATATGAACAAACTAAGAATTGCCATTCAAAAATCCGGCCGCCTGAGCGAGAAAAGCTTGAAGTTGCTCGACGATTGCGGCATAAGCATCAGCAACGGAAACCGCACCCTGCTGGCATCAGGAAAAAATTTCCCGGTAGAAATCCTTTATCTGCGTGATGATGATATTCCGGGCTACATCGAAGATGGTGTGGCCGATGTGGGTATACTGGGTGAGAATGTTGTTTTGGAAAAAGGGAATGA
>JBHEOF010000033.1:32114-32912 GCA_046261715.1 Bacteroidales bacterium | reverse complement strand
CTGATATCTGTTGGAACAGGAGTCGGTTCAATTTCATCTATACGCATACCTGATGGATTGGTAAGAATGATCTCTTCTCCATCAGAACTTATGCTGAAGTTGGTATGCAAAGGGGCCGAGGTATTATTGCGATCTTTGCCGGAAGCCCAGATGAGGAGATAGGCTCCTGATGCCAGATTGATATCAGGCAAAATCCAGCGGTATGGATCGGAGTAATCATCTGATAAACCATAGCCCAACAAGTTGATAGTATTTTCAGTTGGATTGTGCAGCTCAATCCAGTCTTCATAATCATCGTCATCATCATCATCGTTGGTAGCAGCAAGCTCAAGCAAAGATCTTTCAATATTTTCAATAGCTGTGTATGGATTTATCTCAAGCCGCACGTTATAACTCTGGCCCGACAGGAGCGATAGCTGATTGTTGCCACCTGTGTCAAAAGTCTCCATCAAAAGTATTTCTGCGGGATCAATAGCAATAAACAGCAATATTTGGGTGCCGTCGAGCTTTGTATATGTTCCTTCAATGATAATTCCGAAATTGTCAACATCAATATATTCATTCAGTTCTTCATCAAAAAATTCTTCATAGTAATCTTCGTCGATCTCCCTGGTTTGAATTTCCCAACGCATCTGGTTGTATACGCCCTGGGGAATATCAAAGGCATTGACCAGCGGTGGGGGTTGATTTTTACTTATGGCATAAATACCAAAGGGCACATCGGGCTGCGAATCGAAGAAAATATCACTTCCTTCTTCCCGAATGCCGTAAAATTTTATTTGCTGAACAGCAATAGCG
>JBHEOF010000033.1:0-32104 GCA_046261715.1 Bacteroidales bacterium | reverse complement strand
GCTTTATATACTGTAATATACAAAAATACTGATTTAGCTTGTGAATTTGAACTTAATCAACTTGCAACCTGCCTATTTGTTAAACTTTAAGATATTTCATACTGACTTGAAAAATTTATTGTTCATCGGACAAAATGCCTTTTAATTGCCCTTGATTAACTCAAAAAATCTTTTATCTTTGGTAAGAGATAGATAAACTCCAAAAATCAAAACACAAATCATGGACTTTAATTTTACAGAAAAACAAAAGGAAATACAACGAATTGCCAGCGAATTTGCAGAGAAGGAATTGCTGCCCGGGGTAATTGAAAGGGATGAAAAGAGTGAATTTGCCGCAGAGCATTTTAAGAAATTGGGGAAGATGGGATTTTTTGGACTTACGGCTGATCCGAAATACGGCGGTAAAGGGCTGGATGCAGTTTCGTTTACACTTGCTATTGAAGAGTTGTCAAAAGTAGATCCGGCGGTTTCGGTAGTATTATCGGTTTGCAATTCACTGGTCAATCATGTTATCGAAAAATTCGGACGGGAAGAAGTAAAAAATAAATACCTTCCCAAACTTACATCAGGCGCATACATTGGTGCCTTTTTGCTCTCGGAACCCGATGCCAGCAGCGATGCCGGAGCACAAACAACACATGCCGAAGATAAAGGTGATCATTATCTTATCAATGGAACAAAGAAGTGGATCACCAATGCGAAGAATGCATCGGTATATATTGTTATAGCCCAAAGTAATCCATCACAAAAATACAGGGGTATCAATGCTTTTATTGTTGAAAAGGATTCACCGGGAATCAGCCTTGGGCCCAATGAAAATAAAATGGGCATGCGCAGTTCCGATACAAATGATGTGTATTTCAAAGATGTGAAAGTTCCAAAGGAGAATCTTCTGGGCAGGGAAGGAGAAGGATTTTCCATAGCCATGAGAGCCCTTGAGAGTGGAAGGATCGGTATTGCTGCACAGGCTACAGGTATTGCAGCAGGTGCCTTCGGGCTTGCCCTGAAATATTCAAAAAAGAGAAAAACCTTTGGTACGGAAATTTGTAATCACCAGGCCATTGCTTTTAAACTGGCTGATATGGCTGTTAAGATTGAAAATGCAAGAAATCTTTATCGTAAAGCTGCCTGGTTAAAAGATGCAGGAAAACCATATGGTTTAGCAGGGTCAATGGCCAAACAATATTGTGCAGATATTGCCATGGAAGTTACCACCGAAGCAGTTCAGATACACGGTGGTTATGGTTATATCAAAGAATATCGTGTAGAAAGGTTAATGCGCGATGCCAAAGTAACCCAGATCTATGAGGGAACTTCTGAGATTCAGAAAATTGTTATCTCCAGGGAACTGATACAGAATTCATAAGAAGGCATCAGTTTTTTTCAGAATATACATATCAGCAAGATCACCCTCAATTCTGTTTCCATCTATATCAAGATGAAACATGCGGTTTTCAGATACAAAATACCGGTTGGGTTCATCAACTCCTTCAAGAGTTATATTTAAATAACTTGCGGGTAAATCTTTTAATACCAGCTGATACCAGAAAAATACCAGAATAATATTACTTTTTTTCAGATATATATTATTATTCAGGATATTGTGTTATACCATTAAAACTTTAATGATACTCCAAAACTTAAAACCCCCAGTGCACCTCGTCCACCTTCGGCATATAGGGCAAAATTATTACCCAGGTAGTATCTTACACCTGTAATGGGGCCAACGAAAATTCTAAAATCAGTTTCATCTTGTGCAGGAGATATTTTATTGTTGAAATGTCTGATTTCTAATCCACTTAATACACTGATGTAAAGGTCAATTTTGTCTTCGTCTATATTACTTCCAAGAACTTCATTGATGATATTGGTAAGATGAAAGCTACCTCTTGCCCCAAGATGATAGTAGGTCCAGCTAAAATCGTTATTAATGTAAAGGTAATCCCATCTTCCTATACCAAAAAAAGGTCCAATGGTTACATATTCATGTACTCCAAATTCATAATAAGCATTGAATGGTGGTATTGCAAGGTTTCTGGTACCTAAAATATTATATCCATAATAGCCTAAATAAAAGCCTCCCCCCAAAAGACTTACACCTTCATAACCTCTTGATTCTATAGTGTCTTTTTGAAATAATCCTGATTCACCTGCTGATAATTGGTAAGCAAAAGTGAAAACAACCAATAGTGTAAATATCTTCTTCATTTTTCAAAAATTTTGATAAGATTTTAAAAAATTTCCTTTAAAGTTACAAAAATTTTCCCGACACATTTTATGCCGGGAAAATTTCATAAATAATCAGGGTTCGTAAATATCCCCTTCAGCATTATTGATAAAAGTATTATTTGACTGAGTAAAATCAGCACCTGATCTTAGCCATATGCCATAACCCAAACTATTACTGATTGTACTGTTGCTAAGGTTTAACCGTGCAGAGCTTGAGAGTCCAAGATTTGTTTTTCCGAAACCGGAGATCAGGTTACTGTTTCCTGCGTAGGAAATCTCAACATAATCCATACTGTTTTCCACTGAACTTGATTCAATGACAATTCCTTTCCAGTAATCTGTTGAACCATTTTTTCTGGTAAACAGGATATTTCCGGAAGCAGTTCCGTTGGCTGCGAGAACACCATTATTGCGCACCCGCATTAATATATCATTATCAAATTCCAGTATGGCACCAGGTTGAATATTGACTTTGCCATAAATATTTGTAGTATTGATAAATAAATATGAACCACTCAATAAAAAAGGCCATTCCACATCCTGGTCTTCTGAAATCTGTCCACCGTTAACAACAACGTAATTCCCTGCAAAGTTGCTTTGATTATCCAGATAGGCAATTTGTGCAGCATGTATATGTAAAGCTCCCTGGCTAATGTTTTGTCCGAAACCCAGATCTGCAAATGATATTTGCGTACCATCATATCTGATGTACATGCCATAACCGTCAATATCATTTAAATACACATTTGAAAAAGTGCCGCGTGCATCACTTGAAAAACCTACAGCAGCTTTGCCATATCCGCTGAGCAGATCGCTATGGCCCGCATGAAAGAATTGCACATGCTGAAAAAGGTTTTCAATATTTGAACTTTCAATAGTAATACCCCGCCAAGCTCCGGCTTGTTCTACCGAGCCCTTAAAAACAATTGGTTTTTCTAATGAACCCAATGCCTGGTATTTTCCATTAGTTCCTCTGAAACGAATCAGCACATCATTATCAAATAACAGTACTGCTCCTGCTTCAATAGTAACATTATCATACACGCTTAGTGAGGAAGAAAACAGATAGCTGCCATTTTGTGCGGCGGGCCATGTGTGGTCAGAGTCGCTGCTGAGGTTAGTTCCGGTAATTACAATCTCATGATTGTTAAAGTTTGTTTCACTATCAATATATTTGATCTGGTCAGCTGTAATGCGCATGGCACCCTGTTGATTATCTGAAAAGAAACAGTTCTCCAGTGGAATTTGTACACCTGTATTATTAACGCTTATTCCATAACCATTTATATCGGAAAATGTGCAATGGTTGAAGCTCAATCTGTTTCCTGAAACAAATACAGCTGCTCTGGGGGCACCGGAAGTAATATTATTACTTCCTGCTCCCGAAATCTGAACATGGTTCAGCACGTTATCAAAATCGGATGATTCGCTCCATATACCGCGCCATGAACCTGTTACATTACTTGTTCCTTTGATTACTATCGGTTCTGTTGCGGTACCGTTTGCTTCCAGGAAACCATCGTTTCTGATTCTGATCAATACGTCACTTGTTACGTCAATTCTCACACCAGGATCAATTCTGAGTCTGGCTGTCATGGTTAAACCGCTTGTTACGATATAATCAGGAACATCCGGATTTTCAACAAGGTTAATCAAATGTAATTCTTCGCTGTAGGTCCCCCCGATATCCTGTGTTCCCGCATTAATGGCTGTTAGCAATACTTCATCAGAACTCTCTCCCAAACCATTGGAAATGGTAAGATTTACCAGATAATCACCGGCAACATCAGGAACAAATGTGGCAAGTTCCGAATCAGCATTATTAATGGTTGATGAGCTTCCCGCAGGTCGGGAAACAAAACTCCAGTTTGAATTAAAACCTTCGCCGTTCATATCAGTTGAAGCGCCTGAATTTAATTCAACTGTTTGTCCTACTGAAACTTCCCGATCAGTGCCTGCCTCCGCTGTGAGTCCGTGCAAAGCTGTATCATCCTCTTCACATGCTGTAAAAATGAAGGCAAGAATAAAAATAAAGGGTAGCAAAATAGTGCTTAATCTTTTCATAGTTTTTGATTTTTTAAATGAATACTTCTACACTTTATTACATGAAAACATATAAAACCGGCTCACCAGAATTTTAAATTTTATGATAAAATGAATATTTGACGCCATAAGCTCTTGCTTATAATCATTTAAGAAAACAAATCGTTGTTTAATAATTTCTGATAATTTGATTTTTGCTGAGATCAGTTAACCAACTACTTTTTTTATTTTTCATAACTTTGTATAAGAAGATTCTTTGGTATTCCTTCCGGTTCCGAAAGATTCGTAAAAGCTTTCCGAATAATTCCCTTGATAATTTAAATAAGATATTTGTGAAGAAAATAGCATTTCAAACATTAGGTTGTAAACTTAACTTCAGCGAAACATCAACTATAAGCCGTCAGTTTAGTGAGGGTGGTTTTGAACAGGTGAATTTTTCTGACCCGGCTGATATATATGTTATCAATTCATGTTCTGTTACCCAAAATGCCGAAAAGCGTTGCAAAACACTTATAAGACAGGCACTCAAAAAGAATCCAGATGCTCATGTAGCAGTAATAGGGTGCTTTTCGCAACTTAATCCCGAAGAGATAAAAACCATACCCGGGGTAGATATTGTTTTGGGTAATTCTGATAAATTCAATCTTTTTGAGCACATAAAGAGTATGGATAAAAGTTCAGGGGCGAGTGAAAATAATGTTGATGTTGCAGTAGATGAACCTGACTTATTTGTTCCAGGTTTTTCTATGGATGACCGTACTCGCTCTTTTTTCAAGATACAGGATGGGTGCGATTACTTTTGCTCTTATTGTACAATACCCATGGCCCGGGGACGAAGCAGAAGCAATACCATTGCACAAACCATTGAAACGGCCACACAAATTGCACAAACCAATATGAAAGAAATTGTCCTTTCAGGCGTAAATATTGGTGATTTCGGCAAAGAGCATGGCGAAGATTTTGCCGGATTTCTGAAGGAACTAATCAAAATAAAAGGTCTTGAACGTATTCGCATTTCATCAGTTGAACCCGATCTTCTCACTGATGAAATAATTGAACTGGTTGCAGCAAGTTCACAATTGATGCCCCATTTTCATATACCACTGCAGGCAGGTTCTGATAACCTGCTGAAAGATATGGGAAGAAGGTATGATACTGCTTTGTTCACATCCCGCGTTAACAAGATCATAAGCCTAATGCCAAATGCCTGTATTGCTGCAGACCTGATCGTGGGTTTTCCCACTGAAACGGAGGAGCTGTTCCGCGAGTCATACGAGTTTATCCGTAAGCTTGATATTTCCTACGTGCATGTTTTTACTTACAGCGAAAGAGATAATACCAGGGCCATAAAAATGGAAAACAGTGTTCATCCTTCTGAAAGGGCCCGCAGAAGCAAAATTATGCAGCAACTTTCCACTCATAAAAAACAATTTTTTTACAAAGAAAATAAAGGTACTTCCTCTGTAGTTTTATGGGAAAAGGAACATGTGAAAGGTTTTATGTATGGTTTTACTGAAAATTATATAAAGGTGAAAAGGCCCTTCAATCCTGCCAAAGTAAACACCCTTGAAAAAGTAACATTGAACCATTTGGATGAGGATGGAGTTTATTTGGTATGATGTATGGAAAACGGAAAATGAAGAAGGGAGAAAGTAGGAAAGTAGGAAAGTAAGAAAGTAGGAAAGTAAGAAAGTTAGGAAAGTAAGAAAGTAGGAAAGTAGGAAAGTAGGAAAGTAAGAAAGTTAGGAAAGTAAGAAAGTAGGAAAGTAAGAAAGTTAGGAAATAAGGAAAATTAACTCTGCGTTCTATGCATTTCAGCGTCTCCTCGGTGAAATCTCCGCAGTGAAATCAGAAATCAAATATGATAAATACTGAAAAAATCTGCAAAGATGTAATACAACTGACCCGAAATACCGGTGCATTTATCAGTTCAGAGCTTGATAAGGTAAGACAACACCATATAGAATCAAAAGGTACGCATGATTACGTTACATATGTTGATAAAACTGCTGAAGAAAAACTGGTAAAAGGCCTGCAGACTATACTGCCTGAAGCAGGCTTTGTTACCGAAGAAAATACTATTGAATCCCACCAGAAGGACTATATGTGGATAATTGATCCGCTGGATGGTACCACCAATTTTATTCATGGGATTCCGTGTTTCAGTATCTCAATTGCATTGATGTATAAAACAGAAATTATTACCGGTGTGGTTTATGAAATAAATCTTGATGAGTGTTTTTACTCATGGGGCGGTGGTAAGGCTTTTCTGAATGGTAAGGAAATAAAAGTATCAGATAATAAAAAATTATCTGACAGCCTTTTGGCAACAGGATTTCCGTATCATGACTATTCACGTCTGGAAAAATATCTTGAACTGTTCACATGGTGTCTGCATAACACACATGGAGTTCGCCGTTTGGGCAGTGCAGCCGTTGATCTTGCCTATGTAGCCTGTGGAAGGTTTGATGCCTTCTTTGAATACGGCCTGAATGCATGGGATGTTGCAGCCGGAAGTTTTATTGTGCAGCAGGCCGGGGGTGAAGTAACCGATTTTTCCGGGAAGAATGATTTTATTTTCGGCAGAGAGATCATTGCCAGCAATGCTTTAATTGGCAATGAATTTCTTGAAAAAGCACGCAGTGCATTTGCATCTGCCGAAAAATAAATACAAAATAGTCAGGATTGTTAAAAACTTGTGTGAAATTCTGTATTTTTAGAATGCCATTTAAATTAAACATGATAAAAATCAACTAACAGAATATGAGTGCATTTGCCGACAGCTTTTATGAATTTGCTGCCATGCTTGGTCTTGCAGTTGGAATAGGTTTTCTGGGTCGCCTGCTCAAACAACCCTTGATCGTTTCATTTATTGCGGTAGGATTGATAGTTGGGCCTCATGGCCTGGATCTTCTTCAATCCATAGAAAAGATTCACCTGTTATCAGAAATGGGTATTGCCGTGCTGTTGTTTGTTGTGGGACTCAAGCTCGATGTTACTCTCATAAGAACCAGTGGTAAAGTATCGCTGGCAACAGGATTGGGGCAGGTTATTTTTACTTCGGTATTTGGTTATTTTATCTGTTTATGGCTCGGATTTGAAACGGTAACCAGTGTTTATATTGCTGTAGCACTTACTTTTTCCAGTACTATTATCATTGTAAAACTTCTTTCTGATAAAAAGGAAATTCAATCTCTGCACGGGCAAATATCCATCGGTTTTCTTATTGTACAGGATATTGTGGTAATTATTGCTATGATTGTATTATCGGCATTGGGCACCCAAAGCGATTATTCCATAATGGAAGAAATGCTATGGGTAGTGGTCAAAGGAGTAGGAATGATCATATTCATTATTTTACTTATCAGGTATGTAATGTACCGGTTAACATCCATGATGGCCCGCACACCTGAACTGCTTGTGTTGTTTTCGCTCACATGGGCCATAGCCCTTGCAGCAGGCAGCGATTATCTGGGATTTAGTAAAGAAGTGGGGGCATTTTTGGGAGGTATATCACTCGCAGCAACTCCCTACCGTGAGGTTATTTCAGGAAAACTGGTTTCTGTCAGAGACTTTTTGCTTTTATTTTTCTTTATAAATCTGGGAAGCCAGGTGAATGTTTCCCTGATAGGGGAGCAGATATTTCCTGCTTTAATACTTTCATTATTTGTATTAATAGGAAATCCCATCATAGTAATGATCATTCTTGGCCAGATGGGTTACAGGAAACGGACCGGTTTTCTGGCAGGATTAAATGTAGCGCAAATTTCAGAGTTCTCTCTAATACTTGCCGCATTGGGTTTATCAATGGGCCAAATTGATGAAGAAACATTAGGGCTTATTACACTCGTGGGCCTTATTACTATTGGTATGTCGACCTACCTGATAATGTATTCTCACCAGATTTACGAGTTTGTTGCTCCTGCGCTCAGGATCTTTGAAAAAAGCAATCCTTACAGTGAGGTAGGAAAAGCAGCAGCTGAAAAAGATCAATATGATATAATTATATTCGGATTGGGCACCTATGGAAACAATATTGCACGCAGTCTGGAAGAAAATGGGTTCAAGGTGTTTGGGGTGGATTTTGATCCCAGGGCTGTTAAGCGGTGGAACCGCAAAGGCAGACCTGCACAATATGGTGATGCCGATGATCCCGAACTCATGGAGATTTTGCCCGGCGATACGCAATGCATGATATCAACGCTTCCCGATAAACAGATAAACCTTGCCCTGATAAAATATCTGAAGGAGTTTAAATACAAAGGAAAAATTGCAGTTACCTCATACTATGGGCGCACCGCAAAAGAGCTTGAACTGGCCGGAGCTGATCTTATTTTGCTGCCTTTCGTTGATGCATCGGAGAATATTGTAGAAAAGTTGAAAAGTTTAAAGGTTTAAAGGTTTATTTGTTGATAACCCAATAACCTTAACCTTACAATTTATCCTTAAACAACTTCCTTAACTTACTCATCTTAGGACTTATTACAAAAGTGCAATAAGGCTGGTTGGGATTGTTTGCATAATAATCCTGGTGGTAATCTTCAGCTTTATAAAATTCCTGTAAGGGAGATACTTCCGTTACCAGCGGATCATCCCATAGGTCGGAACGGTCAATTTCTTTAAAAACTTCGCGGGCAACTTTTTCCTGATCTTCATTTTGGTAAAAAATTACTGAACGGTACTGGGTACCCACATCAGCTCCCTGCCGGTTTAAGGTTGTAGGATCGTGAAGGTGAAAAAAGATTGTAAGTATATCACGATAGCTTATCACCTCAGGGTCAAACTGCAATTGTATCACTTCGGCATGACCGGTTCTTCCGGAAGTAACTTCACGGTATGTGGGGTTTTTTATGGTACCACCGCTGTAACCGCTAATGGCAGCATTTATTCCTTTTACTTCTGAAAAAACCGCCTCCAGACACCAGAAACAGCCCCCGCCAAGGGTTGCATATTCAAAATTTTTATCCATGTTATTAATCATTGTTTCCTGATTTTTTTCCGCCGGACTGTTACAGGATGTTACTGCAACAAAAAAAAGCGGCAATATAAGTTGAATTATTGTTTTCATAATCTATTTTACCTGCAATAACATTAATATGTGGTGTAAAGTTCAAGTGCAGTTATCAAAATAAATGCTAATAAACCTATCTTTGCCTGAAAGTAATGGTATGGAGATTCTGCTTACTATCCTGTACTTCCTGTTGTTTTGCCTGGCGTTGTATAAAATTCCGTTTTTCAGGCATATACCCGGTATTTCTTTCAGGATGCTCGTAACTTTCTTTGCATTAAAAGTGATAGCAGGAATATCATTGATCCTGATCTACACCTGGTATTACGATCTTGAAATTGCCGATTTTCATAAATATTTTAAAGATGGAATGGTTATGTATGGGGCGGCAAAGGAAAACCCCCTTGATTACTTGAGGATGCTGACCGGTATTCAGTCATCGGCTGATCATTTATTCCCCTATTATGAAAAGATGGATTCCTGGTTTAGATCCTGGGAATCTCCGGTTTATAATGACAACAGACTGGTGATCAGGTTTAATGCCCTGGCAGGAATATTTTCTTTCGGATATCTTCATGTGCATAATATTTTCATCAATTTTTTATCGCTGAGCGGATTGGTAGCCATTTACCGGTTTATGCTCAGGTATACCGATACTCACCGCATAAACTGGTTGCCATGGGGTGTTTTCCTATTTCCCGGACTATTATTCTGGGGCTCGGGCATACTAAAAGAAGGATTGCTGATATTTTCCTTCGGTTTTTGGGTGTATTTTTCTGATAAGCTGATAAACCGGTCATCAGCTGTTTTAAGAAATATACTTTACCTGATGTTTTTTAGCTTTTTGGTGGTTTTGCTTAAACCTTACACCCTTGCAATATGGCTGCCATGTGCAATTTCATTTTATGTAAGTAGAAAATATAAAGCATCGCGCATAATCTTTACTTATGCCCTGGTTTTTTCCGTTTTCACTTTGTTTATGTTTTTAACAGAATGGATTACGCCCTTACCCGATCTTCCGGAGATCATCACCCGAAAGCAAAATGATTTCGTTGAGCATGCCTTGGCCCTGGATGCCGGAAGTATCATTCATACCCGATATCTTGAACCCGGATTCTGGTCATTTTTTTCTGAATTTCTGAAAGGTTTATTCAATACACTTTTCAGGCCACATCCCCTGGAAGCCTATTCGGTTTTTGTCGGATTTGCTGCACTGGAGAACCTCATCATCTGGGGTATGTTTGTATATGCTCTATTGTATACAGACAGAAAATGCATTCAAAAAAATCCTGTTTTTTGGCTGGCACTTATCTTTTCGTTGTTTCTGATGGGATTTGTAGGTATGGTAACACCGCTGCATGGAGCAATTGTAAGGTATAGAATTATGGCACTTCCCTTTTTATGGCTGGCGTGGATCCATGCTTCCGGATTACCGGTTTTAAAAAAGATTTCTTTCCCAAAAATTTAATTTTTCCTTCGGGGGTTAAAACCTTTTTTAATTACGACCGTATACAAAATGTAGAATACATAATGCAGGATACTAATTCAACTTTATTATGTCATTATCAGGTTCAGAAATTGTACTTATTACAGGTGCCAGCAGTGGAATAGGTGAAGCCTGTGCGATGAAATTTGCCAGTGAAGGATATAACCTGATCATTAATGCAAGGCGAAAAGAAAGGATTGATCAGCTTGCATCAAAGCTGGAAAGGGATTACAAGGTAAAGGTAAAGGCCCTGGCGTTTGATGTGCGCGATAAGGAAAGTGTTATTCGTCAGATTTCAACTTTATCAGAAGAATGGTCGGCAATTGATATTTTGATTAATAATGCCGGGCTGGCTTTAGGATTATCTGACATACATGAAGGAGATACCCATGACTGGGAGCAAATGATTGACACCAACGTAAAGGGCTTGTTGTATGTGAGTAAAGCTGTTATTCCAAAAATGATCAGTCGCAATAAAGGGCAAATCATTAATATTGGCAGTATTGCTGCCAAAGAAACCTATCTGAAGGGAAATGTGTACTGTGCCACGAAGCATGCGGTTGAAAGCTTAAGTAAGGCCATGCGCATGGAATTATTGCCCTATAATATCAGGGTAAGCCTTGTTAATCCGGGAGCCGTCAATACTGAATTTTCACAGGTACGGTTTAAAGGGGATAAAGATAAAGCCGAAAACGTATATAAGGGCTATAAACCCCTTAGCGGAGAAGATATAGCCGAATGCATTTACTTTTGTGTCGGGCTGCCTGAGCACGTAAACATAAATGATATGATTGTTATGCCTGCTGCACAGGCAACGGCAACAATATTTAATAAAGAATGATCTATAATATGAATCTGATTGGTATGTGAAAAAGAAATTTTTGCATATTTTAGAAAGTTATCGTTATTTTGCTGTATAATATCCCTTAATTTTTTGCGATAAAGGATATTTTGCTTATGAACCAAAACCCCAAAACGAGATAAAATGGCAAATACAATACAAGTAATAATTGTTGACGACCATAAATTGGTTACAGATTGTATCGACTTGTTCCTGAAGGGAGCAAAGGATATCAAGGTAGTAGGTGTGGCGCATAGCGGAAAAGATGCGCTTGAAATGCTTAAAACCGTTACCCCCGAAGTAATTTTACTGGATATTACTATGCCGGAAATGTCGGGAATTGAATTAACCGACGAAATAAAAAAGAAATATCCTGATATTAAGATACTGATCCTTTCTATGCATTCTGATTATAATAACATTTCAGATGCCATTGATGCAGGGGCTGATGGTTATGTTCCCAAAGATGTTTCATCAGAAGAACTGGTGGAAGCCATTGAAACGGTTTCAAAAGGAAAGAACTATTTCCACTCAACCATTTCAGATGAAATAGTTAAGAATTATGCCAACAAGCGGCAAAAGAACACAAATGTTTTACCGCAACTTACCAAAAGAGAACTGGAAGTGCTGCAGCTTTTTGCCGAAGGTTTTAATAATTCTGAAATTGCAGATAAGTTGTTTTTGAGTGTGCGTACCATAGAATCGCATAAGAATCATATTCTGCAAAAAACGAATATGAAAAATTCAGTGGAGTTGATAAAATTTGCCATTCGAAATAAGATCATAGAAATATAAAGAATAGGATTTTCTATTACTCGTTTTATGGGTTACAGGTCTGTGGATGCTTTTCACAGACCTGTTTTTTTATGCAAAGAATATTATTTAATACACTGAAAATAAATGATTTACGATATTTATTTGTACAGATATAAAGTATTTTATACTGTTTATTTTCCGTAATACGCTATCGAAATTCGCGTAAAAATACGGTTTTAAGAATTTGCCCTGGCATTTACCTTTGGTAAAAATTATTAATGATATGATCTATTGCCGAGTCATCATAGCCGAAAGCAGCGATATTATGCTCAATGGCATAATTGAGCTTTTGCAAAGCAAACCCCATATTGAAATAGTTGGGAAAGCTTTAAGGTATAATCATTTGTGTGCCCAGGTTGAATCAGTTTCGCATGATCTGGTAGTATTAGGACCTATGATAACTGAAAAATTCAGCCATCAGTTGATGGGGTATCTTGTAAACCGGTTTCCTGACATAAAAATTGTTCAGATCAACCTGGATGATGACCAAGATATCATCTTTAACAAAATACAAAAGGTGGCATTAAGTCAGTTAGTATAATATCATTTATAAATTTTCACGTTTTGATTTTGGTTTGATTTTGATTTGATTTTGATTTGATTTTGGTTTTGGTTTTAAATGTTTTGTTTGTATTCTCTTCATGTTGTAAAAGCAAAACAAAAAAACGCCCGGAGTTCTTTCCGGGCGTTTTTATTATGTATTGTTATTAAGGCAGGGAAGGGATTTGTTCAATGGTGATAACTTCACGGGTATATTCAGGTATGATCATTTTCATTACTTCAAGGAACTTTTCACGTTCTTCGGCAAAGGGTCTGTGAGCTGATTCTTCAAACCAGATAAGCTTTTTACCATTTGGTGCTACCAGCTCTTCAAAATATTGCCATGCAAGGGCATGCGAAACAATAATATCATGTCGGCCCACCAGGAAAAAAACAGGAACATCTATTCTGGGAGCCTGCTCAAAAAGATTGATCTCCATCAGATCATCCCACAATTCTTCGGCACTGAAATAAGGATAACGCAGAAGGTTTAGCCGCACCCCAAGCGAATAAATAGGAGTAGTAAGAATGGTTACAATTTCTCTGGGATCAACATAGGGCCTTTCATCACGATTTTTATATACAATACCCCCATATCTGAACACCCATTTCCTTACAGTAAGGGCATCTTCCAATGTATAATTTTCGGGCAATGAATCAATAGCATCCAATTGATTAAGTGCTCTGCGATTGTTATCAACTGTTGCCCTTTTTTTTACAAATTCGTAGGCAAGTCTTTCATTACTGAAGGGATCCACACTTTGACCGGTTGAAATGTATGCATGAAGCGTTTCAGGATACCTCGATGCATATATAGCTCCTATATTGCTCCCCCATGAGTGTCCCCATAAATAAACCTTATCTACTCCAAGGTAATCCCTGGTAAAATCAACAACTTCACGTGTGTCACTTATAAACTGCTCAATGTTCATGCTCTCCCTGTCAATGTTTCTGGGCAATGATTTTCCTGTGCCTCTTTGTTCCCAGTAAACAATGGTGTAATGATCTTCAAGTTGACGCATGAATTCTGTATAGGGTTCGAAAGGTAACATCGGGAAACCCGGGCCACCGTGCAAAAATACGATCACGGGATTGTTTGCATGGTTACCATTGATTAAGATGGCTTGTTTTATGCCACCGATCCTGACCATTTCAAAATGATGTATTTTTTTTGCTGAAAACTCCGGAAATCTTTGTGAAGGAGCGCATGAGATCATCAGCGAAAACAAAACTGTGATGCCTGCAATGTGTAACGAATGAATAGTAAACTCAGATCCTAAAAATTTGATTTTGGTGATGTTTTGCATTGTATTATTGATAGTAGAATATTAACAAGTAACTCATTTAATAAACAGATAATATAAAAATAAGTTTGTCTGCAAAATTACAAGTTTATTGTAACCAGAAAAGATGATTATTATTGAAATGGTCAATCTTCACGAGAATTATGTTTGTGTGTTTTTTACTAACGAACTTCAGGAGTTTTTCAGAAATGATTTTTTCATGCTAAATATTTTATGAATTGTATCTTTGCAATTATTTCCGCGTTTTCTGTAAATTTCAACTTTTACCGATCAGAAATAAAAAGGGGTAAAAACCGTTGAGTGATAATAACAGTGTAACAGTAAACGGAAATCTGTATACACCACATTTTCATCAGGATGAAAAAACTGCATAGCCTGGTATTACGAACTTACATTGGTCCTTTTGTAATGACCTTTTTTATTGCATTATTTATTTTGCTGATGCAATTCTTATGGAAATACATTGATGACCTTGTGGGTAAAGGGCTAGAGTGGTATATCATTGCTGAGCTCATCTTTTATGCTTCAGCCACTTTCGTTCCTCTTGCTTTACCTCTTGCAATATTGCTTTCTTCTATAATGACGCTGGGTAACCTGGGAGAAAATTATGAACTTGTGGCATTAAAATCGGCAGGAATTTCACTAACGCGGATAATGTGGCCATTGGTAATAGTTTCTGTCGGCCTGGTAATGGCAGCATTTTATTTTTCCAACAATGTGTTACCTGTGGCCAATCTGAAATTTGGCTCGTTGTTATATGATGTACGACAACAACGACCGGCCTTTAATATAATTGAAGGGGTTTACTACAAAGGGATTGATAACTTTGTTATTAAGGTAGAACAAAAGGAGGATGATGGTAATATATTGCGCAATATTAAGATTTACGATCATACCGATCGCAGGGGAAATGTAAACATTACCCTTGCCGAGTGGGGCAATATGAGTCTTACTGAAGACAAGCAGTTCCTGATTCTTACATTGCAAAATGGCTCTAACTACCAGGATATGCAGCCTGAGGACAGCCGCGACCGGTCCCGTGAGTTTCAGCGGACCTATTTCGACAAGCAGGTACGAAAATTTGACTTAAGTGGCTTTGCGCTGGCCCGCACTGACGAAGATCTCTTCAGATCAAACTTCAGAATGCTTAATATTTCACAATTGCTGCACTTCGAAGATTCTATAAAAAATACTATTTCCAGCCGGGAAGAGGAGTTTCTGAGTAGAAGTCTGTCGCGTTTGTATTTTTATCAGACACTGGATAGTACAGACCGTGCCGGTCTTCATCTGCGTGATGATGCTGTTGAGCCTGATATTTTTCATGAAAAAGATGCCAATTACCGGCGCCTGATCATTGATCAGGCAATGGGTACAGTAAGGCAACTCAAAGAAAGTGCTCAGTTATCCCAAGAAGAGTTTCGCCAGCGCCGACGAAGCCTGGCACGTTATGAGATTGAGTTTCACCGCAAATTTACTTTGTCGTTTGCCTGCCTGGTATTATTCATGATTGGTGCCCCGCTGGGTGCCATCATACGTAAAGGTGGATTCGGTTTACCTGTAGTGGTTTCGGTGCTGTTTTTTGTATTGTTTCATGTAATATCTATGACAGGAGAAAAGTTTGCCAGGGAAGTTGTGCTCGAAGCATGGCAGGGCATGTGGATGGCAAATGCAATTTTATTGCCTGTTGCTGTTTTACTGACCCTGAAAGCAAGCACCGATTCGGCAGTGCTTGATATGGACAGCTACCTTGCACGTTTAAGTAAGATGAAGATTAATAAATTTTGGTTTTTCGGGAAAAAGAGAAAAAAGGAAAAAATTGAAAACCCGGATTAAAATTCAGTTAATACTGATATTTTTGCAAGCAAAAAACGAATGAAGATTCTGCAGTTAACCAATAAAATTCCCTATCCGCCCAAAGATGGCGGTGCCATTGCCACTTTGAATATTTCTCTGGGTCTTCATTCGCTGGGACATGAAATCACACTGTTGGGTATGAATACCAGCAAGCATTTTACCAACCTGGAAGATTTACCCGATACCCTGAAAAATAATATTGATATACGCGACGTGAAGGTAGATACTGAAATCTGCCACAGAGCGATGTTAAAGAATCTTTTCTTCTCACGTTTACCCTATAATGCTGTAAGGTTTTTTAGTGATGATTTTGCAAAGGAACTTGTAAAATTATTGAAGGAAAAAGAGTTTGATGTAATACAGCTTGAAGGTCTTTATATGGCCTGGTATATTAAAACAATAAGAGAGCATAGCAAAGCATTGATCTCTTTGCGCGCACATAACATTGAGCATGAAATCTGGGAGCGTACTGCAGCGCAGGAGCGATCGCTGTTCCGGAGGATTTATTTCCGCGAACTGGCCCGGCGGATCAAAAGATTTAAAATGAATATCATGAACTCATACGATCTTTTGCTTCCCATCACCAAAAGAGATTCTTCGAAATATTTTGAACTTGGCAATAGCCGTCCGGCCTTTGTAGTTCCTGCCGGTTATGATGTTTTGCACCTGAATACCGTATCAAATAAAGTAACTTTCCCCGATGTCTTTTTTATTGGCACGCTCGATTGGTTTCCCAACCAGGAAGGGGTTGTATGGTTCCTTGAAAAAGTATGGGATAAAATTGCTGCAACAAATCCCGGACTTGAATTTCATGTTGCCGGCCGTAATGCCCCTGCATGGCTCGAAAAATTACTCACTACAAAGGAAGGAGTTGTTTACCATGGCGAAATTGACGATGCGCACACCTTTATCAGGAGCCATGCAATTATGATTGCCCCGTTGTTTTCGGGGAGTGGAATGCGTGTAAAAGTAATTGAAGGAATGGCCCTTGGAAAAACAATTGTTACAACCACTATAGGAGCCGAAGGAATACCCGTAACGGATGGTGAAAATATTCTTATTGAAGATGATCCGGGGTATTTTGCATCTAAAATAAACCTTCTTATAAAAAATAAGGAGTTATGTGATGAGATCGGGCATAATGCCGTGCAGTTTGTAGGTGACAATTTTGATAACCATAAAATTTCGGCATCGCTTGCTGACTTTTACCAAAAACAGCTGAAAAAATGATAGCAGAATATCCTGTCGTCTTCTGGGTTGCCAAAGTTGTCTTTTGGATCAGCGTTGCTGTGGTCTTTTACTCATACCTGGTATTTCCGCTTATTATTTCGTTGCTTTCGCGACGAAAAAAAATAAAAAATGATACCTATAAAACCGGTGATTCAGATCTTCCGCATGTTAGCCTGCTAATTGCAGCATTCAATGAAGAGGAAGTTATTGAAGAAAAGATCAGGAGTATTTACAACACAAGTTTTCCTGTAAGCAAACTTGAGGTACTTATCGGATCTGATAACTCAACAGATGCTACCAGAGAGATTGTGGAGAAACTATTACCTGAATTTCCGGGGTTGAATTTTTTTCACTTTGCACAGCGCAGGGGCAAAGGAAATGTAATAAATGATCTGTTTGAAAGATCTGCAGGCGATATTGTGGTCCTTACCGATGCCAATGTTATGCTTGAGGAAGCTACCCTTTTCGAACTGGTAAAATATTTTAAAGACCCTGAAACGGGACTGGTGGATACACGCATGGTGAATACAAATATGCATCGCAGTGGTATCTCATTTCAGGAGAGAGCCTATATTTCGCGTGAAGTATATATTAAACAGCACGAAAGCATTTTATGGGGAACCATGATGGGCCCCTTTGGCGGCTGCTTTGCCGTTCGAAGAGAGTTATATTCGCCTGTGCCAAAAAATTTCCTGGTGGATGACTTTTATATCAATATGAAAGTGCTGGAGCAAGGTTACAAGTGCATTAATAACCTGAATGCCATTGTATATGAAGATATTTCCAATAACCTGAAGGATGAATTTAAAAGAAAGGTAAGGATTTCAACCGGAAATTTTCAGAACCTGAAAAAATTCTCCAACTTATTATGGCATAAAACCAAAGGGCTTTCATTTTGTTTTATTTCACATAAGGCATTGCGCTGGATAGGACCGTTTTTCCTTTTACTGGCATACGTTGCCAACATTATTTTATCATTGCATAACCCATTTTATTTTTATATTTTAATATTACACACCTTTTTGTTATTGCTACCTTTGACGGATATATTGCTGAAGAAAATACATATTCATTTTAAATTGCTGCGTTTTATTACGCATTTTTACAGTATGAACCTTGCATTGTTTATAGGTTTTTTTAAATCTTTAAAAAATATAGAATCTAATGTCTGGAAACCAACCCAACGAAATCAAGCCTGAAAAAATAGCATTCGACCGCATTGAAGATGCTATTGAAGACATCAGGATGGGAAAGGTAATTATAGTTGTTGACGATGAGAATCGTGAGAATGAAGGTGATTTTATTGCAGCTGCAGAAAATATAACGCCTGAGATCGTAAATTTTATGGCCACGCATGGCCGCGGACTGATATGCGCACCCATTACCAGGCAGCGTTGCGAGCAGTTGAATCTTAACCTGATGGTACCGCACAATACTGCCCTACATGAAACCCCTTTTACGGTATCGGTTGACTTGATCGGGTATGGCTGTACAACCGGTATTTCAGCATCTGACCGTGCCAAAACAATCAAGGCACTTGCCGATAAAAAAATTGATCCCCAGGACCTGGCTCGTCCCGGTCATATTTTCCCTTTGCGGGCCCGCGAGGGAGGTGTGCTGCAAAGAGCAGGACATACCGAAGCTGCCATTGATCTGGCTCGTCTGGCAGGGCTTGAACCTGCCGGTGCTCTTGTGGAGATCATGAATGAAGACGGTTCAATGGCCCGCCTGCCCGAGTTGATGAAAATTGCAAAGAAATTTGATCTGAAGATCATTTCCATTGAAGACCTTATTGCCTACCGCATAAAAACCGAAAGTCTTATAAAGCAGGAGATAACAGTTGACCTGCCCACTGAATGGGGCCATTTTAAAATTACAGCTTTCAAACAAACCACCAATGGTAAGTTGCACCTGGCCCTTACCAAAGGAACCTGGGAACCCGGCGATGAATTACTGGTAAGGGTGCATTCATCCTGTGTAACGGGTGATATTTTTGGTTCGTGCAAGTGCGATTGCGGTGGTCAGTTGCATAAAGCCATGCAAATGGTTGAGAAGGAAGGTACAGGTGTTGTGCTGTATATGAACCAGGAAGGCAGGGGTATAGGTTTGCTGAACAAGCTTAAGGCTTATCACTTGCAGGAAAAAGGACTGGATACGGTGGAAGCCAACATTGAGCTGGGATTCAAGGCCGATGAACGTGATTATGGTATTGGTGCACAGATTCTGAGAAAACTGGGCGTTACAAAAATTCGTCTCATCACCAACAATCCCAGCAAACGTACCGGTCTTTCAGGTTATGGAATTGAAATCACTGAAAATGTTCCTATCATCGTTCCCACAGGTCCGCATTGCAAGGTGTATATTGATACGAAGAAGAATAAGATGGGGCACTTGTTTTAAGGTTGAGATTAAGGTTGAGAAGTTGAGAAGTTGAGAAGTTGAAAAGTAAAAAAGTTGAGGAGGTGGAGTTACTGCCGGCTTACTCCCCCTTTGAAGGGGGTTGGGGGGATGTTAGTGGGTTTGGAAAGAAAGAAATTAAGCAAGAATATAAGTATAAACAGATCACCTGTCACAGATAAATTTCCCGGGGATATTCCGCTCCCATAAAATATAAACCGCTGCCGGGCACAGAGTAGCCTGCATTGCTGCGGTTTTTGCTTTTAATGATTTCTTCCATTTGCTTCAGGTCAATCTTTCCCAGTCCCACATCGGTAATTGTACCCACAATGGCCCGAACCATATTGCGCAGAAAGCGATCTGCTTTGATATGAAATATCCACAAATGATCTTCTATTGTCCAGCCTGCTTCCATTATATGGCAACGGAAGTGGTTTACCTGCGTATTCGCTTTTGTAAAAGCTTCAAAATCATTGAATTTGAAAAGAAGTTGAGAAGCCTGTTGCATGGATTCAAAATCCAGATCTCTTTCCACCAGCCAGGCCCGGTTAACCATAAACGGATCCTTTTTCCGGCAAATGTAATACTCATATGAACGGTTGAGAGCGCTGAAACGGGCGTGAGCATCGGGTTTTACCCGGGTGATGCTGTGTATGGAAATATCGTCAGGTATTATGCGATTGAGCTTGTAAACCAGATCCATCTCATGCAACTGATCGGGTGAGAAAGTTGTATCAAAGTGAGCTGTGTAATTTCGGGCGTGTACCCCGGTATCTGTTCGTCCGCAACCTGTAAAGTTTATTTCCTGGCGCAATACGGCAGATGCTGCTTTTTCAAGTGTTTGCTGCACGCTTGCTGAGTTGGGCTGTATTTGCCAGCCGTGGTAGTTTGTGCCGGTAAAACCAAGCTCAGTAAAATAGCGGTATGTGCTTTTCTCTCCCATGAATCAAATTTGTGCAAACCTAAGGAATTTTTCCGGCTTGTGATAAGTATAAAATTCAGGAAAGTTATTTACTGAGAATTTGTGGATTATTATGCTGCTTTCTGTGGATATATTCTGTTTACAGAAATTATATGTTTCGCTGCTCTGCAGCTTTTGATATAATACTTCTATCATTAATTACAAAGGTTTCGCTGCTCTGCAGCATCTATCAGAGCTGCAGAGCAGCGGCAACATTTGTAGATTATAAAAAACCCATTACAAATAAGCCCCAGAGATAAAGCCAAATGGCGAAGCCTTTTAACAATATTAACCGGAATGTATCAAGGCTATTATTGAAATCTTAACCGGATAAATGTGGATTAAAAAAAGGGAAAAATAAAAAAAACGAAATTCATAGAAAATTATGTAATTGTCAGAAAAACAAATAAATAGATCTTTAATTAAGAAATAATTATTTAGTATGATTCTAAATTAGCATATTTAGTGAATTTTATTAAAGAAAAAATTATTTAATCCAAAAAGGCTTCTTATATTTGGCGTGAAAAAGCTCAAAACATTCGTTATAAAACACATATTATTAACAAGAAAGGGAATTCTATGACAAACATTGAAGAATTAGTAAAACAACAGGCAGAAGTTCACGGCAAGTCGCGCAAGAGCCTTATGCCTATTCTTCAGGCCGTGATCCGGTCAGAAAGGTTTTTATCTGAGGATGCTATGGTTACCATTGCCAGGGAGCTGGACATCAGCACTGCCGATGTGTATGGTACAGCATCGTTTTACACTTTTATGGATACCAAACCCAGGGGAAAAAACATCATCAGGGTTTGTAAAACCATTACCTGTCACATGAAAGGAAAAGATGCCGTAATAGGTGCTTTGGAAGATCTTCTCAAGATCAAACTGGGTGAAAATACATCGGATGGCAAATTCAGCCTGTTGCAGGCCAATTGTCTGGGATGGTGTCATAAAGGCCCCGTAATGCTGATTAATGATGAAGTTTACCCTGAGGTTACTCCTGAATCAGCGGTTGAGATCATTCAGAAATATCTGAAGGAGAAGTAATTTTTTAAAACATTACAATTTAATCATCTTACCAAAAGCATATTATTATGGATAACAAAATAAAAAAGGTTGACCTTATATTTGAGAAAGTGGATTATCTCGATATTCTGGATCGTACATTTAAAAGATCGCAGGATGAGATCATCCTCGATGTAATTGACTCGGGTCTTCGCGGACGTGGCGGAGCCGGATTTCCCACCGGATTGAAATGGAAGTTTGCCAAAAATGAAGATGGCGAACAGAAGTATGTAATCTGCAATGCTGATGAGGGCGAGCCCGGCACCTTCAAAGACCGTGAAATTCTTACCCAGGTACCTGAGAAGGTACTCGCCGGTATGGCCCTTTGCGGAAAAGCTACCGGAGCCAACGAAGGTTTTATTTACCTGAGAGGGGAGTACAATTTCCTTTTACCACAGCTTAATGCGGCTATCGATAAGTTTCATGAAGACATGAAAAAGATGAACTTTGATTTTACTGTAAAGATAAAATCGGGTAGCGGAGCTTATGTGTGCGGAGAAGAAACTGCTTTGATGGAATCAATGGAGGGCCATCGTGGTGAGCCCCGTAACAAACCGCCCTTCCCCACATCATCAGGGTATCTTGGAAAGCCTACATCTATCAACAATGTAGAAACACTTGTATTTGCCCTTATGATTGCCAATGAAGGACCTACCAAATTCAAGGAAATGGGTACCTTCGATTCGCGCGGTTCAAAAGTTTTCTCTGTATCAGGTGACACCCCCAAAGCAGGAATTTATGAGCTTGAGCTGGGAATGAGCCTGGAAGATTTCGTAAATGAGTTTGGTGACGGCGATACCAAGGCGGTACAAATTGGCGGCGCTTCGGGTTTTTGTGTTGCCCGCAAGCATTTCAAGGAAACCGTTATCGGATTTGAAGGAATCCCTACCGGAGGTTCCATGATGCTTTTCAACAGCACACGCTCAATGTATAATATTCTTACTGACTACCTTGAGTTTTTTGAAGAAGAATCGTGCGGACAATGCACTCCTTGCCGGGTAGGTTGCCAGCAACTTCTCAAAGGAATTGACGCAGTGAAGAAAGGAATCAAAACACCTTCTTTCCTGGATGAGTTGCAAAAGTTATCAGAAACTATGCGCATAGCATCCAAGTGTGGTTTGGGACAGTCAGTACCCAATCCTTTCAATTCAATCATAAATAATTTCAGGGAAGAGGTCATATACTAGTTTATAAGTTTATGGGTTTTAAAAAATTTAATTTAAAAACCTTTAGCAACCCGGCCTGAAAAACTTCAAAAATAAAAATCAAAAGGAGAAAAACATATGAGTAAATATAAAGTAAATCTGAAGATCAATAATCTGAATATTTCAGTTGATGAAGGCACCACTATTCTGGAGGCCGCCCGTGAGCTGAATTTCAAGATTCCCACATTATGTCACCACGACGACCTTTGTGTTGCCGGTAACTGCCGTGTTTGTGTGGTTGAGCAGGTGGGTAACCGTTTGCTTCCGGCATCCTGTGCCACTCCTGTATCTGAAGGTATGGAAATTCTTACCAATAGTATGAAGGTAAGGCAGGCGCGTAAAAATATTATTGAACTGCTGCTTAGCGAGCACAATGCCGATTGCACCAAGTGTTTCAAGAGCGGTTACTGTGAGCTGCAGGAAGTTGCCAACGAGTACCGTACCGGCGACCATATTTACCTGGATGTGAAATCAAAAAACAAGATTGATATTTCATCCCCATCCATTGAGAAGGATGACTCCAAGTGTATACGTTGCCAGCGTTGCGTTCGCACCTGTACCGAGTTACAGGCAGTAAGTGCATTGGCCGTAACACATAAGGGAAAGGATATGAAAATATCTACTTTCCTTGACAAACCCATGAATGATGTAGTTTGCACCAATTGCGGACAATGTATTAACCGTTGTCCCACCGCATCACTGGTAGAACGCAACTACATTGACCAGGTATTTGATGCCATTTACGATCCCAAGAAATTTGTTGTGGTACAAACTGCGCCTGCAACCAGGGTAGCCATCAGCGAAGAGTTCGGTATGGGCCCCAACAGATCAACTGGTAAAATGGTGGCAGCTTTACGCAGATTGGGTTTTGATAAAGTGCTAGATACCGACTTTACTGCCGACCTTACCATTATGGAAGAAGGAACTGAGCTGCTCACAAGGCTTAAAGAAGCATTGGTTGACGGTAAGGATGTGGCCCTGCCCATGATGACCAGCTGTTCGCCCGGCTGGATCAAATTTCAGGAGCATATTTTCCCCGATTATCTGGATAACCTGTCAACCTGTAAGTCGCCACAGCAAATGTTCGGCCCGCTGGCCAAAACGTATTACGCTGAGAAGATCAATAAGAATCCGGCCGATATGGTTGTGGTATCCATTATGCCCTGTACCGCGAAGAAATATGAGGCAGATAGACCGGAGATGCGCGGCAGCGGTTATAAAGATGTTGATTTTGTGCTTACCACACGTGAGATGGGTCGTATGATACATCAGGCAGGTATTGACTTTGAGAAGCTGGAAGATGAAAAATATGACAGTATCCTGGGTGAATCAACCGGTGCTGCAGTAATTTTCGGTAACACAGGTGGTGTTATGGAGGCTGCTCTGCGAACAGCATATGAGATTGTAACCGGACGTGAGGTGCCATTTGCCAATCTCAATATCAAGCCCGTGAGAGGTATGGAAGGTATAAAAGAGGCGGCTGTAAAGATCAAAGATGTGAAACCCGAATGGAGCTTCCTGGAAGGAGTTGAACTGAAAGTAGCCATTGCGCATGGATTATCGAATGCAAAAGATCTGATGAACCGCGTAAAAGACGGAACTGCCAATTATCACTTTATTGAAGTGATGGGATGCCCCGGCGGATGTATCGGTGGCGGTGGTCAGCCCATCCCAACCAATATGGAGATCCGTAAGAAACGTGCTGCTGCTATCTATGAAGAAGATGAGAAGCTGGCTGTGCGCAAATCACACGAGAACCCCGAGATCCAGGAAATTTATAAATCATTCCTGCATGAACCCCTGGGGCACAAATCGCACGATTTACTGCATACACACTATTATCCAAGAAAGAGGTATTAAAAACCCACTTCTTTGTAAAGCCAGAATACAATAAAAGCCGGAAGTCTGCGAATCAAAGCAGACTCCGGCTATTTGAAGCTTTCTGTAATTACTGGCTCTATTTGCTTTTCCTGAAAATGAAATACCTAAATTCCGTTAAGTTTATTCTTTGCATACAATATTGCCTGGAACGTAATATCCTTGAATATGTTAAGTCAATATGTTATAAATTTGTCAAAAACCGAGTGCTGTTATAAAAGAAAAATATACTTATAGTTTTGAAAAAAGTTTTAACTTTAAGGGAATAATATCAGTTAATGCCAACGGAGTTTAAAGTGAAAAGATCAACACAAACAACCATATTGTTTAATAATCAGAATATTAAATTTATTTATCTGAGTATAAAGAATATTGAGTTGTTATTATATTAACAATATATTGTATTTTTAAATTTTAGTATTGTTAATTATTGTAGCTTTGTAATGCAGAAATAATTATTTAATGAAAAGAAATTGTGGTGAGAAGGATCTGTATAGCAATAAAGTAAATTCAACATTTAAAAGGCAGTGATATGAGAGTAAAAACCAGTAATGGAAAAGGCGAAATGAACCAGATTCCTGAACCCACACTCAGGCGTTTGCCGGGCTATCTGAGTTTTTTCAAATCTTTGAAGATCAACAATGTTGAATTTGTTTCAAGTGGTCATATCGCCGCCAATTTCAAGATGGATTCAACCCTGGTTACCAAGGATCTTGCTTATACGGGAATAAAGGGCAGGACCAAGATCGGTTATAATGTGAATCTGCTTATTGACACCATTATTCAGTTTCTGGATTTTAACAGCCAGGAGAAAGCCTTTTTGTTTGGTGTAGGAAACCTGGGGCGTGCTCTTATCAAATACCAGGGTTTAAAGAGTTATGGTTTACATATTGTTGCCGGCTTTGATATTGATCCTGCTGTAGTAAACAATGTGCTCAATGATGTGAAGATCCATCCCATTGATGAATTCCGCGATCTCTCACGCAAAATGAATGTCCGGCTGGGCATTATTACCACCCCCGATGCCAAAGCACAGGAAATTGCCGACCTTATGGTGGCATGGGGCATTAAAGCCATATGGAATTTTACTCCCCAATCCATAAAAGTACCTGATAATATTATTGTTGAGAACACCAGCGTGTATTCTGATCTTGCCGTAATTCTCAACCGCCTGAATAACCGGTAATTTCTGCCTGTTGTTAACTTGTTGACACTTCCTAACTTAAACACATTCTAAATTACATCAGGTAATTTCCTAAATATAGCTTTTGTCTTAAATAAACTTTATATAAGGCAGAAAATATAAATGTTTGCAGTATTAAATAAGATGTGAAAAAATTAACAACATTCTTTGGTTTTTGATTTGCAACACCTTATCTTTGCATCAGATTTTAAAGTAACTGTTTCATTTGCTTCATATCAGAAAAAACGCAGGAGATTAAGGATTTCAGAAAAAGGGCAAACCATGATAAATCAACATTAATACTATGACCGTAGCAGAGATAGCCAAAATACTGGATGCAAACATCATAACAGGTCATGATCGTGCTGATCATAATATAGATATAGCTTTTGCATCGGACCTGATGAGTGATGTGCTTACCCTTAAAGATGATAATGTTTTGCTGATAACGGGACTGGCTAATTTGCAAACCCTGCGCACGGCCGAAATGTCGGATATTCATTGTGTAATATTTGCACGCAACAAAAAAGTTACCCCCGAGATGCAGCAGCTGGCAGAAGAAAATGACATTACAGTGCTGGAGTGCAGCTATTCTGTTTTCAGAACCTGTGGTATTTTATACCAGGCAGGAATTTCACCGATCTTTTAAATAACAGCTGATACCCCGGATATGCATTTTGAATACCAGATAGAAGGAGGAAATTTCACACGGGCAGGTTTTGCTTCGAGTGAGATCAAGAAAATGCTCAGGCAACTGAATGTAGACCTTGGAATCATAAAACGCACCGTAGTAGCCACCTATGAAGCTGAGGTAAATGTAGTGGCCCATGCCTACAGCGGTACCATTTACGTGGATGTTGACGAAGAAAAGATCATCATTAAACTGGTGGATGAAGGTCCGGGCATTGCAGATATTGATGAGGCTATGAAAGAAGGATACTCTACCGCCAGCAGCAAAGTACGTGAGATGGGATTCGGCGCCGGAATGGGTCTTCCCAATATGAAGAAGAATGCCGACGAACTGAACATCAGCAGCGAAGTAGGAAAGGGTACGACGGTGGAGATAAGGATGAGTTTTGGGTAGGGAGTCCGAAGTCCGAAGTCCGGAGAAGGGAGACTGGAGACCGGAGAACGGAGTTGGAAGACTGAAGCATGAAATACGAATATCGAAATACGAAAAACTAAAAACGAAAAAATACCTAGCGGACTCAGCGCCTTGGCGTCTCCATAGTTAAAAAAATTAACCCAATAACCCCAATATGGACATAAAAATCATAGTACTTTCCCTTTACGCCCTGATGATCGTGCTGGTGGGCATTCGTGGACTGAGAGCCACCAAAACGTTTAACGACTTTTTCCTGGGTGGCGGCAATGTCGGCCCGTGGATGAGTGCATTCTCTTATGGTACGGCCTATTTCAGCGCTGTTTTGTTTATCGGCTTTGCCGGAAATATTGGCTGGAACTTTGGATTCTCAGCACTGTGGATCGCGGTGTTCAATGCACTGGTGGGTGTGTTGCTGGTCTGGTGGGTCATCGGATGGCGCGTTAAGCGGGCTGCGGCAGAATACGGGGTAAGCACCATGCCTGAATTTTTACAGAAGAGATACGGATCAGATGCTTTAAAGCTGATGTCGAGCATCGTTATATTTGTTTTCATGATACCCTACAGTGCAGCGGTATTCATGGGCCTCTCCTACCTTTTTACGTCAAATTTTGAAATAGAATACTGGCACGCCCTGGTAGCCATGGGATTGTTCACCTCCATTTACATGGTGATGGGGGGCTACAAATCCATGGCACTCATTGACATGATCTTCGGAATGATCATGGTGGTGAGTGTTATCATAATGCTTTTCAGCACTTTGAATGCCGGAAATGGCCTGCAACAGATCACTTTTGATCTGCAACAGATCAATACAGATCTAACCAAAGCCATTGGTCCTCCAGGCTGGTGGCCGCTGCTTTCACTGGTTCTGCTTACCAGCATGGCTCCGTTTGCCATGCCTCAGCTGATGCAGAAGTTTTTTGCTATCAGAGACAAACGCACTGTTAAAAAAGGGATGGTCGCTTCCACCATTTTTGCCATTATCATTGGCGGGGTTGCCTATTTCATTGGCTCAACATCGAGGATATTTCTCAGCCCGGAAAGCAATCCTGCGGCTTTCGACATGGCTGGCACACCTTTCTATGATATCATCATGCCCGAGTTGCTGCTGACGGTGGTACCCGCCTCATTGAATGTGATCATCCTGCTGCTCATCCTTTCAGCTTCCATGTCAACCCTGGCAGCCCTGGTGCTGGTTTCAAGCTCAACCCTGGTAAAGGACTTCTACGGAGGATTCATCAACAAAGATGTATCAGATAAAAAGCTCACTGTACTTATGCGTATTATGAGTGCTGTTTTTATTTTACTATCTATCATACTTGCTTACACTGAAATCGATCATATAGTTGCCATTCTGGGTATATCCTGGGGAGCACTGGGATCATTTTTCCTTGGCCCCTTTATCTGGGGATTACTTTATAAAAATGCAACCCGCACAGGGGCCATTGCTTCAGGTGTGGTGGGGCTGGCAACCTGCCTTGTGTTGTATTTTACCGGTATGCCAAGCCCGCAGGCAGGAACCATCGGAATGTTTATTTCGTTAATTATAAATCCGCTTTTCAGTTTAATTTTCAAAAAATGAAAAATTTTATTGGCAAAGTCATTCTTATACCAGCAATAGTTGTTTTACTTAAACCCTTTATGGTTAGTTCGCAGGAAACTGACGATATATCACATACTACTGAGCAAAAAGATGAAAAGCCCATAAGTTTTCGCCTAAGTGGTTTTGTGAAAACAGATTACTGGTACGACAGTCGTTCAGTGATTGCTGCGAGAGAAGATTTATTTTTACTCTTTCCAAGAAACATCGAGCCGGATGTTAACGGAGAAGACATCTACGGTGATCCCATATTTAATTTTTCGGCCATCACAAGCCGGATTGCCGGTGCAATCTCAGGACCTGAAGCCTTTGGGGCAAAAACATCGGGTTTACTCGAAGCAGATTTCTCAGGGGTTACCAATGCCGACATCAATGGCTTCCGATTAAGACATGCTTATTTCAAACTTGACTGGCCAAAACTGGAACTCCTTTTGGGTCAGTGGTGGCATCCTATGTTTGGGATTGGTGCTGTGCCAACAGTTATTTCACTTAATACCGGGGCACCATTCCAGCCTTTTATCCGTAATCCCCAGGTAAGTGTAACATACAAAAGCGGGAAAAATCATATTCTCCTATCGGCTATCGCCCAGCGCGATAATGCCAGCGACGGACCACGGGGTGTAACTCCCGATTATTTGCGACAGAGTGCTTTACCAAACTTCCATGTACAATTTTTCAGAAAAGGAGAATCATCTTCAGTAGGTGTGGGAGTCGATTATAAAATATTACGCCCGGCATTGGTTACCGAAAGTCTTTACAAAACTGCTGAAACATTGGGCACTTTCGCATTAATGGGCTATTTCAGAAACAGATGGGATTTATGGGATGTGAAAGCCAAAGCCATTTTTGGTCAGAATTTAAGTGAACATCTTATGTTAGGTGGCTACGCTGAAAACAATATTGATCCCCTTACCGGGGAAGTTAGCTATACACCACTTAACCATTTCATGACCTGGGCTAATGTGGTTTACGGTGAAAACCGGCAGGTTGGTTTGTTTTTAGGGTATTCAAAAAATTATGGTGCACTGGATCCGGTGGTGGGAAATTATTACGGTCGTGGACATGACATAGATTATCTATACAGAATTGCACCATCCTTTTCTATCATTTCAGGAAAAGTACAATTTTCATCAGAAATTGAATATACCGCGGCCGCTTACGGCACACCGGATAATATGGGGATTGTGCGCAATGCTCAGCCGGTTGGTAATGTAAGGGTTTTGTTTACAGGTTTCTATTTTTTCTGAAGACAAGTTTAACAACTGCCTGAATATAAAAATCTCCATACCTGCAAGGGCATGGAGATTTTTTCGCATCCATTATTTTAACCAAGGGATTTAAGCTCCTTAATTACTTCATCACGGGTTTTACCCATTTTTTTCTGAAGCTTTCCGATGAGTTCATCATCCTGACCTTCAACGTATGCCAGATCATCTTCTGTAAGATCTCCATACTTTTGTTTCAGTTTACCCTTCATTTCATTCCATTTGCCTTTGATTTCTAATTTATCCATAGTGTTTGGTTTTGAAATTGGTTTAAATATTTAGTTTACATATATTAAACGGTTGCCACTTCTCATTGTTCAAAAAGTTGCTTTATCTTATTTATAATCAGTCTGCTTACAAATAAGAAATCACAGCCGGTTAATCAGTATTTTCCCGTTTGAATTATGTATTTTCGACAAACAAATAACGAGAGCAAACAGGTCTTAAAAAAACGTATGAAAGATCAAACCCATAAGCAACAGAAAAATTCATTGGAATCAGGTAATTCAATCGGCCGCCGGCAGTTTATAAAACTAAGCTCGCTATTGGGTGGCGGGGTTATCCTTTCCGGTATGTTGCCTTCATGCATGGGCCTGCTGGATGATGATACAGTTGAGCTTCTCGATCAAAAAGGTGATGTATATATCGTTCGTGCTGCCTGTCCCGGGCACAACTGTGGCGGTCGTTGCCTGTTAAAAATGCACATCAGCAATGGCCGGATCACCCGCATAGAAACCGACGACCGACCCGGAGATACACTGGAAGATCCACAACTGAGGGCCTGCATCCGCGGCAGGGCTTACCGCCGCCGGCAATATCACCCCGACAGGCTGAAATATCCCATGAAAAGAACAGGTGAGCGCGGCGAAGGAAGATTTGAACGAATCAGCTGGGACGAAGCCCTTGATTTACTGGCATCGGAAATCAAACGAGTCAAGGATAAATATGGCAATTCTGCCCTTCTTGTGCCTTACGGAACAGGGAGTTACAATCAGATCAACGGTAGGCAGACCGCTGCGCGGCTGATCAATATGCTGGGCGGTTCGCTGGGTTATTACAACAGTTACAGCTGGGCTTGCATTTCACGGGCTACACCTTACGTGTACGGCACATCCGTAACCGGCAACCAGCGTCAGGACTGGGTAAACAGCAAATATATCATCATGTGGGGATGGAATCCCGCCGAGATGCGCGATGGCACAAACAGTGAATTTTTCGTCAAAAAAGCCCGTGAAAACGGGGCAAAGGTAATCTGCATCGACCCGCGCATGAGCATGAGTGCAGTAGCACTGGCCGATGAGTGGATCCCCATCCGTCCCGGCACCGATGTGGCCATGATGAGTGCCATGGCCTATACCATCATTACCGAAAACCTGCACGATAAAGATTTCATCAGACGTTGTTGCGTGGGATTTGATAAGACACAGATGCCCACAGGATTTGAAAACGAAGAGAGCTATTCGGATTACATCCTTGGGAAAAAAGACGGCATCCCGAAGACCCCGCAATGGGCCGAAGAAATTTGCAGTGTACCGGCTGAAACCATTGCAAGGATTGCCCGCGATTATGCCACCAGCAAACCGGCAGTGCTTTACCAGGGCTATGGCATGCAGCGACGTGCCTATGGTGAACAGGTGGTTATTGCCGGATGCATCTTACCAGCCATAACCGGCAATGTAGGTATTCCGGGCGGCTGGGCCGGTGGACTCGCTCTCCAGGCCGACGACGGCGGTCCGTTCTGGAATGTTTTCCCCACAGGCCGAAACCCGGTAAAAACATCCATACCCGTTTTCCTCTGGACGGAAGCCATCCTTCGCGGAACCGAAATGGGACCTGAAGACGGAGTTCGCGGTGCAGAAAAGCTCGATAACAGCATCAAACTCATCTGGAATGTAGCATCAAACATCCTGATCAATCAGCACGCCGACACGAACCGGTCTGCGAAAATACTGAAAGATAAATCGCTGGTTGAATTCATTGCCGTGCAGGACCAGTTTATGACTCCCACAGCCAAATTTGCCGATCTGCTGCTGCCTGTGTGCACACAGCTGGAAACCTGGGGACTGCAGGATGGATGGAAATACGGCGATGAGG
>JBHEOF010000032.1:0-34955 GCA_046261715.1 Bacteroidales bacterium | reverse complement strand
AACCTGAATTTTTCTTTAATTACACTTGAACAAACCATTACATCAGACAATTTTTTTAAAAGATTATTCAGATCAAAAAAAACAAAAGCTGAAAGATCAACTAGTTCGAGAAAACTTCCTTCATCAAGGCCCGAAAAATATACTCCACCACCAAGCAGAAGTCAGAACCCTGATAACTATGGGGGGAAATCTTCCGGTCCAAATTTCAGCAGTAACAGTGAGGCTATCAGCAATAACCCCAAACCGCCATTGCAAACTTCACTCAGAGATCAGTATTATTCAAAAGGTTTGTGGGAGGTTGGTTTTGCGTTGGGAACGGCTCATACAATAACCGATATTTCTGCAAATAAGGGATTGTCATTCGGTGATTTTGCAGATTATCATACAAATAATTATAGTTTCAAACTTGGTTTTTTTACCAGATACATAATGAATAACTGGTTTGCCCTGAACCTGGGTATGGATTATGCGAATCTTTCGGGGCAGGCACCATTTACTGAAGGGCTTACTGAAAATGACCCTTTCAGTTTTTCCAATGATATTTTTGAATTTTTTGCCAAGACAGAATTTATGCTTCCCATGCTTGCGAGAAGTCCCTTTGATATTTATGGATTTGCCGGCATTGGGGTATTTTTTAGCGACGCCAGGGTATTTAATGTAAATGACAGACTTTTGGATAATAGTGTAGATTTCAGCCAGGTTCAGCCTGTTATCCCAATAGGGTTCGGATTTTCTTACCGGCTTCCTAATTCATTGCGCATTGGTTATGAGTTTGGGTGGAGAAATACAATCTTCCACTACCTTGACGGTGTTCAGATGACACGTGATGAATATGATAATTATTTCTTCAACAACCTTAAAATCAGTTTTGGATTCTGATTTTGAGTAGTTTTTATACCAGAATGGGATTGTATTAATCTTATTTCTTAACTCCACTTAAAGGTTGGGCAAATGATTCCACATCTTTGCCTGTTATGGTTTTATCGCATAATATCGCCAGCCTTTCAACTACATTTCGCAACTCTCGTATATTGCCTGTCCAGGTGATTTTCTGCAAGGCTTTATGGGCATCACCTGTAAACTCCTTTGGAGCCATGCTGTTTTCCTGTATAATCTGATCAAGGAAATGATTGGCAAGCAAAGGAATATCGTCAGTTCTTTCATTCAATGATGGTACCGGAATAAGAATAACACTAAGCCGGTGATAAAGATCTTCTCTGAAGTTACCTTTCTGAATCTCTTTCTGAATGTCCTTATTTGTAGCAGCTACAACTCTTACGTCAACACTTATTTCCTTTTCGCCCCCTACACGTGTAATTTTATTTTCCTGCAATGCTCTTAACACTTTGGCTTGCGCAGCCAGGCTCATATCGCCAATCTCATCCAGAAAAAGTGTTCCACCGCTGGCCAACTCAAAATTTCCTTTCTTTTGCTTAATGGCAGAAGTAAAAGATCCTTTTTCATGACCGAAAAGTTCACTTTCAATGAGTTCGGATGGTATGGCTGCGCAATTCACCTCAATAAAAGGTCCTTTTGACCGGTTGCTAAGTTCATGGAGCCACCTTGCCACAAGTTCTTTGCCGGTACCGTTGGGTCCTGTAATGAAAATACGTGCATCGGTGGGAGCCACTTTTCTGATCATGTCCTTTATGTTGTTGATAGCCTGCGAATCGCCGATCATGTCATAGGTTTTACTCACCTTACGTTTAAGTACCCTGGTTTCATTTACCAACTGACTTTTATCCATTGCGTTTCGCAATGTAATCAGCATACGATTGATGTCCGGTGGTTTGGAAATAAAATCGTAAGCTCCCTTTTTAATTGCCTCCACAGCTGTTTCTATTGTACCGTGTCCTGATATCATAACAACAGTATTATCGGGGTTGTCATTCATGATAGCTTCAAGAACTTCAATTCCATCCATCCGCGGCATCTTTATATCGCACAGAATGACATCGTATTTATTATTTTTAGCCAATTCAACACCTTCAACACCATCCTCAGCAAGATCTACTTCAAATTTCTCATATTCCAGTATGTCTTTCAGGGTATTCCTTATGCTTCTTTCGTCGTCAATAACCAGGATTTTTGGCATAATATTTTTTTAGGGAGGTTAATATTTATTTTATAAAGCAGTTTTTCCGCTGATCAAATCGGCCATAACACCTTCTTTTAGTGCAAATGCCGAATAGCTCATATCTTTTATTTTAAAACGTTTTTTTATATATGTTATAAAAATACTTGCAAATACAATAGTATCAACTCTGTATTCTACCAATCCGGGCATATTCAATCTTTCCTTTTCAGTGCTGGCAAGTATTTTCTGATACATGATTTTACATTCTTCATTATCGAAATGATATATATATCCGGTATCTTGAGGTTGTTTTTTCTCTGCTTCAATCATATCAGCGAGCGATTCAAAAGAGCCTGCACAACCTATGAGTTTATCAACAGGATGTTTCTTTAGTTGGGTGCTCAGGGGTTTCAGTGTTTCTTTAAAATATTCTTTTAATTGTTTTTCCTGTTCAGGATCAATGGGATCAGATGGTTTGAATTTTTCGAGCAGACGTGCTGCACCCAAATCAAAGCTTCGCTTCCATTCTACCTGATTATCACTGGCAATAATAAATTCTGTACTTCCACCACCAATATCCATAATAAGCATTGGTTTATCTACATCTTCCATTGCAAGTTTAACTCCCTTATAAATGTATTGAGCTTCGGTATCTCCGTTTAAAACCTGGATAATAACTCCTGTTTTATCAAGGATCTTTTTAACAAAGTCGGGACCGTTAAGTGTACTTCTTATAGCTGAAGTAGCAAAAGCATGAATACTTTCAGCCTTATATTTTTTGGCAATTTTCACAAATTCCACGAAAGCTTTAATGCCTCTTTCAAAAGGTTTTCGGTCGATTCTGTTACCGGGTAGCCCACCCTCGCCAAGTTTTACACTTTTTTTCGTGTTAAGTAGTATTTCATATCCTCCATTTACCGTTATATCTGCAACCAGCAGATTAAAGGTATTTGTTCCACAATCTATAATGGCTGCTATCATCAGGGGATTTTTAAAATGTGAGAAATTTATTTATACAAAGATAAAAAACCTGAAGTTGTATGCACAGAATTTTATAATGAAAAAAATCAGCCGGTACGCTTTAACCACTTAAAAAGATCTGTGTAAGATACTTTTTTTCCATACATCAGTATACCGGTACGATATATTTTTCCTGCCAGCCATGTAGTGGCCAAAAAACCAAGTATTAAGAGTGATGCCGATAAAATTAAATCTGTAAACGGTACTCCAAAGGGTATTCTCACCATCATAATAATAGGAGAAGTAAGGGGTATGATAGATAACCAGAATGCTATTGGTCCGGCAGGATTATTCATTACCATTTGTGCCATAATGATGGCAAAAATCATTGGTATAGTGATAGGTAATATGAATTGTTGTGTATCTGCCTCATTATCAACAGCTGATCCTATTGCTGCAAACAACGCAGCATAAAGCAGATAACCCCCAAGGAAATAAAAAATAAAACTAAATATCATTACTCCGAAATTTATTGATCTTAGTCCTTCCATAATTTGACCGGCAGCAGTATTATGTTGCTGAGCCTGTTGCATTTGTTCTTGTAAATCACCGGGGTTTAATGACTGTGAAGCAGAAACATAAATGTTTTCCTGGGGAGTAAACCGGAAAACTTCTGGCATGGCTGTTGAAACGATACTGATTAAAGCAAATGTAAGAAATATCCATATAAGGAATTGTGTGAGGCCCACCATGGCTATACCTATAATTTTCCCCAGCATTAGTTGAAATGGTTTTACTGATGATACAATTATTTCAACTATGCGGTTTGATTTTTCTTCCATAACGCCGCGCATAACCTGGGTTCCAAATAGAAATACAAAAAAATAAATTAGGATTCCGCTGAAAATACCTAGCCCCATGCTTATCTCCGGATAATCGGTTTGTTCATGACCATCTTTAAGCATACGAACAGCCGTGATACTAATTTTTGTTTCAGTAGCCTTTAATGTTTCAGGATCAATACCTGCATGCGCAAGTTTCATAAGCTCAAATTCGTCGCGCAATACATTTTCCATATAAAGCTTGGCGTTCATATTTATGGCTTTTTCGCTGAATATCCTTAAAGTGGAAGGTGCCTGAAAAGCAGTTGTGGGAATGTGAAGCACTGCATCGAATTTATCTGCCTTCATCAATTCAATGGCTGAATCAACATCAATGTTAAGATCGGTAAATACTACATTATTTGCATCGGAAAATTCATTGTAGAACAACCGGGTATCATCTACAATTGCAACTTCATAAACACTGTCAGACATCTGTGCAATGTAAACCGGCACAATTACCAGAGCGGCCATGAGCAGCGGGCCGAGAATTGTCATAACAATGAATGACTTCTTTTTTACTCTGCTCAGGTATTCCCTTTTTATGATTGTGAAAGTTTTATTCATTTTCAGATAGGATGTTTTGATTAATTACCTGGTTAGGTGTATCGATATCTTCGAGATGCTTTTTAAGGTCTTCTTCCTTTAGTTCCATGGGATATTTACCTGTAACAGTTTTGATAAATATATCATTCATGCTGGGTAATTCTTCCTTGAAACCATGAAAATGAGCATGGGGTAATATATGCTTGATAAGATCATTGGCAGTGTGATCTTTTTCAATTCTTACAAGTGCTTTCACAACATCATTTGCTCCGTTATCTGTTTTCAGCAAAGTAGCATAAGGATTTAAAAGCTTCTCTAATGGTTCTTTAATGTCACCTATTTCGAGTGTGAAAATTTGATTTGAATGAGCCGCTTTAATTTTATCCAGGTTTCCGTCAAGAATTTTTTCTGACTTATTGATGAGAGCAATATGATCGCATAGTTCCTCTACCGAACTCATATTATGGGTAGAAAAAATGATGCTTGTACCTTGTTCTTTTAATTTTAGTATTTCTGATTTAAGCAGGTTTACATTTAAGGGGTCAAATCCACTGAAAGGTTCATCAAATATCAACAGATCAGGTTTATGCAGGATAGTAATAATGAACTGCACCTTTTGTTGCATACCTTTGGAAAGTTCTTCAACCCTCCTGTCCCACCATGGCAGAAGGTCAAATTTTTCAAACCATTCTTTAAGACTTTTACGGGCTTCTTTCGGGTTAACATTTTTTAAACGGGCCAAATAGAGTGCCTGTTCACCAACTTTCATTTTTTTGTATAAACCCCGCTCTTCAGGTAAATAACCTATACGTTCGATGTGAAAAGGCTGTAGTTTCTCATCATGGAAAAAGAGTTTTCCACTGTCTGGCGCTATTATTTGATTTATGATCCTTATCAGCGTGGTTTTACCTGCTCCGTTGGGCCCCAGAAGGCCGAAAATCCCTTGTTTGGGCACAGAAATACTTACATCGGACAGGGCCTGATGGTTTTCATATTTCTTGAAAATATTTGTTGCCTGAAAAATATATTCCATAAGTAGGATGCTGTGGTATAAATATACGCATTCGTTTTTTTTAACGTAAACATCCTTGTTGCATTTTATTGTCAAGAATATTTACTGTAACCATATCAGGTCAATCATTTCCAAAAAGATCCTGATATGGTTAATTTTTAGTTGAAATAATCCTTCATTCTTTCAAAGAAGCTTTTGTCGCTTTTTTTGGGTTTGGGTTTAAAGCTATCGGAATCAGCTAATTGTTCAAGTATCTGTTTTTCTTCTTTTGTAAGGATTTGTGGTGTCCACACATTGATGTTTACAAGAAGGTCGCCTCTGCCATAGGAATTAACAGATGGAAGACCTTTCCCTTTAAGCCGCAAAACTTTACTGGACTGTGTTCCCGGATCAATCTTTATTCTTGCTTTACCTTCAAGGGTAGGTACTTCAATGGTAGTTCCCAGAGCTGCCTGCGGGAAACTGATGTAATGATCATAAAGCAGGTTATTGCCGTCTCTGATAAGATGCTCATGTTTAACTTCTTCAATAAGTACAATGAGATCACCAGGTATACCGCCCCTTGCAGCAGCATTACCTTTACCACTCATTGACATTTGCATACCTTCTGCCACACCTGCCGGTATATTGATAGAAATTACCTCTTCACCTTTTACAATGCCATTACCGTAGCATGTATTACATTTTTCGGTAATGGTTTGTCCTTCACCGCCGCATGAAGGGCATGATGTTGTGGTTTGCATTTGCCCCAGGAATGTATTGGTAACACGGGTTACCCTTCCAGATCCATTACAAGTTGAACAGGTATGGAAAGAACTACCATCGCGCGCACCTGTACCGTTACAGGTTTTACAGCTTACATATTTTGAAACCTTAATTTTCTTTTCAACACCTTTAAGGATTTCTTCAAGGGTAAGTTTAACTTTAATACGAAGGTTTGAACCCTTGTTAACCCTACGGGTTCGGGTACTTCCTGCGAAACCACCGCCAAAACCGCCACCGAATGCACCGCCGAAAATATCTCCGAACTGACTGAAAATATCTTCCATTGACATTCCGCCACCAAATCCCCCATAACCCTGGCCTCCGTTTCCTAATCCTGCATGGCCATACCTATCGTATCTGGCTTTCTTATCAGGATTACTGAGTACCTCGTAAGCCTCGGCAGCTTCCTTAAACTTTTCTTCAGCATCATTGTCGCCAGGGTTTTTATCGGGGTGGAATTTCAGCGCCTTTTGCCGGTATGATTTCTTGATCTCTTCTGTTGTAGCGTTTTTTGAAATTCCTAATATGTCGTAATAATCTTTTTTTGCCATGTTTAAATATTGTTTAATTTGCCACTATTACTTTGGCAAATCTGAGTATTTTTCCGTTAAGAATATAGCCTTTCTGCACTTCCTCAATTACTTTACCTTTATCTTTTTTATCTTCTGCCGGAATATGTGTTATCGCTTCATGATAATCGGTATTAAACTCTTCTCCGATACTGGGTATTTCTTCAAGGCCCTTATGTTTTAAAGTGGTATTGAGTTTTGTTCTTATCAAATTCAGCCCTTCTGTAAGTATATCCATCTCAGGATTTTCAACAGCAGATTTATATGCCCTGTCAAGATCGTCAACAATAGGAAGTATAGCTTCAATAATATCGGCAGATGCAGTTTTCACCAATTCCTGTTTTTCCTTTAGCGATCTTTTTCTGAAATTGTCGAACTCCGAGAAAAGTCTTAAATATCTGTCGTTTAGATCATTATATTTCTGTTCTAATTCTTTCAACATGATATCTTTTTCATCTGCCTTTTCTTCAGTGCTGTTTTCTGCATGATTAAATGGTTCTTCAGCTTCTTCTACGGTTTTGTTTTCCTCACCTTCCAAATCACTTGAAGTTTTGTCAGTATTGATTTTTTCCTGTGACTTTTCGGCAGTATTTTTTATTTCTTTTTCTTTATTTGATTCCTGTTTTTCTTTACTTTGCTTAATCATAGCTATCTTCAGAAATTTATAGTTATTAATATCGTCAGGCTTACCCATTTCATCAAAGTTTTTGCCAGCAATAAATTATGGTCAAATTGTCAGTAATTATTTATAATCTTTCAATATCGGCGCCAAGTATTCTGAGTCTGTCGTCAATATTCTGATATCCTCGATCAATTTGTTCAATATTATGTATTATGCTTTTTCCTTCAGCACTAAGTGCAGCAATAAGTAATGCCACACCTGCCCTGATATCCGGAGATGTCATTTCCAGCGCTTTAAGTTGATATTGCCTGTTTAGCCCTATAACTGTTGCCCTGTGTGGATCGCAAAGAATAATTTGTGCACCCATATCAATAAGTTTATCAACAAAGAATAGTCTGCTTTCAAACATTTTCTGATGAATGAGTACACTTCCTTTGGCTTGTATGGCTGCAACAAGTGCAACACTAAGCAGGTCAGGACTGAAGCCCGGCCAGGGTGCATCGCTGATGGATAGAATGCTACCATCAATAAAGGTTTCTACTGTATATTGTTCCTGAGACGGAATGAAAATATCATCACCTTTAATTTGAAAGCTGATCCCAAGTTTTTTAAAAACATCAGGGATGATGCCTAGTTCATTATAATGCACATTTTTAATTGTTATTTCACTTTGTGTCATGGCAGCAAGTGCCATAAAGCTTCCTATTTCAATCATATCGGGCAGGAGAGAGTGCCCGCAACCCGAAAGCTTATCAACTCCTTCAATGGTAAGCAGGTTTGAACCTACTCCGGTGATCCTGGCACCCATTTTATTAAGCATCTTACATAATTGCTGCAGATAGGGTTCACATGCCGCGTTATATATTTTAGTGGTTCCAGTGGCCAGCACAGCAGCCATTACAATATTTGCCGTACCTGTTACCGATGCTTCATCGAGTAACATATATGTACCCTTGAGCTGTTTGGTTTCAATTGTGTAAAAACTGCTTTCAGTATTGTACCGGAATATGCCTCCCAGCTTTTCAAGTCCTGTAAAATGGGTATCGAGTCTTCTTCGGCCAATTTTGTCACCACCGGGTTTCGGTATAGATGCTTTTTTAAAACGTGCAAGTAATGGGCCCACAATCATTACTGATCCTCTTAATCTGGATGCTTTTCTTACAAAATTTTCCGATTCAAGATAATCCGGATTTACCGAATCTGCTTTAAAAGTTACTGTACCTTTTTCGGGTCTGGAAATTTTTACTCCCAAATCGGCAAGTAAATCAATCAGGTTATTCACATCAATAATATCCGGGATATTTTTAACAGTAATTTCCTGATTGGTGAGCAGGGTAGCGCATATGATTTGCAGTGCTTCGTTTTTAGCCCCCTGTGGAGTTATCTCACCTTTAAGTTTTTTACCTCCTCTGATTATAAATGAGCCCATTTTTGATAATTTCTTTATTGTATAATAATCAGAAAAACCCACATGGTATGTTTGAATAGGTCCATGGGGTTTTATTAAAATATTTGATTCCTGAGAAAACAGATCTCGTCAAAACTATTTTTTATGCTTTTTTTGATGAGATGATTTCCCCTGGTTATTTTTCTTTGACTGGTAGCCTTTTTTCTTTGAACTAGCGCCCAATCCTGATCCGGCAGAAAGGATGTCCTGTGTATTACTCAGTTTTATGTTTCCCAAACTAAGATTTCCATTTGATAGTATATTCAGATGGCTGGCAATTTCTTCGTCATTTACAGCATCTCTGTTCCATGTCAGATATGACTTCTTCAAGTGATTGGCAATCATTTTAATAAGTGCATCCTTTTCTTCACCTTCAGGAAATTCTTTGGCTTTTTCAATCATTCTTTCAATATGCCGGCCATAATGACGGAAAGTAATATTATTTGAAGCATAGCTAAGCCTTTCGGGTTTCCTGTTCAATGTCTCGGGTGAAGGAATAGGATATGGAGAATCCACATCAAGTTTAAAGTTTGACATAATAAAAAGGTGATCCCAAAGCTTGTGCTTAAAATCATTAACATCTCTCAGGTGGGGGTTCAATTGACCCATAACCTGTATCGTTGCTTTTGCAAGCTGGTTGCGCTTCTCCTTATCTTCTACCGATATAATATGCTCAATCATTTTCTGAATATTTCTTCCATATTCAGATATATTCATCTTTGATCGTTGTGAATTGTATTCCATAAAAAATATCTACAAATAATTAATTAATATCTTTTTTATTGATCTGTCTAATCTGTATTTTGAATAATTTCCTGTGTAAGCTAAAAGTTTGTAAAGTGGAATTGTTCGCTAAGTTTTTCACCCAATACCTATTGCTGGTAATTAGGGTTTTCAATCATTGGAAATTTTTACAAAGTTGATGTTAGATTTCAATATTCGGATTTTTTTTGGATAAATTGAAGTAATAAAATGTTTTGCAGAGAAATGTTTTAGGCTTCCGGGGATGACAAACTTACTAATACAATTAATTAAAGTGGTATTATCGCACAAATATATCAAATAAATCGTTAGGGCTAAACAATCAGTTTAAAATTTTGAGTTTGGCAAACTTCAGCAGAAGTTGTTTTTTGCCAAAATTATTAAAAATAACTGTTGCCTTGGCATTTTCACCTTGACCCTCAATGGCTTCAACTTTACCCATGCCAAATCGCTGGTGCTGAACGTTTAATCCCGGTTTAAGATCATCGGCTGATATGCTTTCGAACAGACTGTCACTTTTCTTTTGATTTTCTGCAGAAGACTGATTGGTTGTAGATGTTTCACTTTCTTTTGTGCCAAATTTTTTCCTGCTTTCAGCAAAACTCTCGTCCATCCATGATTGCTTTCTGAAACCCGGTGGTGCTGCATAGTTTATTACATATTCAGGATTGAGTTCATCAATGAATCTGCTGGGTTCGCATATGGTAAATTGCCCGAAGCGGAAACGTGTTTCAGCATAAGATATTGTCAGTTGCATCATTGATCTTGTTACTGCAACATAAAACAATCTTCTTTCTTCTTCCAGTTCAGCACGTGAATTAAGTGATAGTTGTGATGGGAAAAGATTTTCTTCAACCCCGGCAAGGAATATGTATGGAAACTCCAATCCTTTGGCAGCATGAATGGTCATTAATGTTACTTTATCTGTGTCAGATGGGTCTTCCTTTTGTGTATCGGCATCAGTCATAAGTGCAATATCCTGCATGAACAGATCTAATGTTTTTATTTCTTCCTCACCTTCAACATCTGAGGGCATTTCCGAAAAATCTTTTAAAGCGTTCAGCATCTCCTCAATATTCTCTTTACGGTTCATTCCTTCCGGACTTTCATCCTGGTGATAATGCTTGAAAATACCTGCAGAAGATGCAATTTTTTTCCCCATTTCAAAAGCATTGTATTGCTTCATAAGTGCCGAAAAGCTTTTTATCATAGTCACAAATTCCTGTAACTTCTTCTTTACACCGGCATTAACAGCCAGGTTATATTGTTCAGGGTCAGCTGCAATTTGCATAAGTGGCTTTTGATTGTCATTGGCTTTTACGATCAGTTTTTCAATACTTGTTTTCCCTATACCTCTGGCAGGGAAATTCACAATCCGTAAAAAAGCATCTTCATCATTGGGGTTTATCACCAACCTGAAATAGGCCAGTAAATCTTTTATTTCTTTTCGTTGATAAAATGATGTACCTCCATATATACGGTACGGAATATTCATCTTTCTTAGTGCCTCTTCCAGTGCTCTACTTTGGGCATTGGTACGGTATAAGATGGCAAAGTCGCTGTTAGCCAGCTGTTTATTCATCTTTATCTCAAAAATCTGGTTTGAAACCAATACTCCTTCCTCACTCTCACTTGCAGCTTTCATGATACGGATCTTTTCACCAATATCATTTTCAGTCCATACTATTTTTTTTATCTGATCTTTATTATGGGCAATTATACTATTGGCAGCGTTAACAATATTTTGAGTTGAACGATAATTTTGCTCAAGTTTGAATACTTTGTTGTCAGGATAATCCTTTTTGAAATTTAATATGTTTTGAATATTTGCTCCTCGAAATGCATAAATACTTTGTGCATCATCACCTACTACGCAAATATTTTCATTGTTTGCTGCAAGTTTCTTTACAATAAGATATTGTGAAAAATTGGTATCCTGGTATTCATCAACCAATATATAGTTAAATTTCATTTGGTATTTGTATAATACATCCGGGAAATCGCGTAGTAATATATTGGTATTAAAAAGCAAATCGTCAAAGTCCATGGCTGCTGCTTTGCGCAGTCTTTGCTGATAAAGGCTGTATATAAGCCCGATCTTTGGCTTACGGTTCTGAATATCGTAGGATTGAATCTCGGCATCTTCATTATAATCCATTGCAGATATCAGGTTATTTTTGGCATTGGATATCCTGTTGAGAACATATCCTGCATTGTAAACCTTATTATCAAGCTGCTGTTCTTTTACAATATTTCTGAGAAGTCTTTTTGAATCTTCTGTGTCATAAATAGTAAAGTTAGATGGAAATCCAAGCTTTTCTGATTCTATGCGCAGTATTTTAGCGAATATTGAATGAAACGTACCCATCCATAATGATTTTGCTTTACTTGCTCCCACAAGTAGCGCTATGCGCTCCTTCATCTCCCGGGCAGCTTTGTTTGTAAATGTAAGTGCAAGTATATTGAATGGATCCACACCCCTGCTTAGTAAATAGGCAATCCTGTATGTAAGTACTCTGGTTTTTCCTGAACCTGCACCTGCTATAACCATTACAGGCCCTTCGGTATTTTCTACCGCCTTGCGTTGAGATTCATTCAAATCCTTAAGAAAATCTGTCATTAATGAACAACCTTGAAAATATTAAATAGTAATATGTAAGCCTGATTTTTATAATGGAAGGCAAGTTGCAAAGATAGAATTTTTTTATGGAAACAGTTGATACAGTTAATACCAAAATGTGTTGATTAACAATGGATTTTTGTACCGGTATTCCATTCCTTTTTTGTATTTGAGATATTTCTTTTTGTATTTTTACCCTTTAAAATATTGTTTTATTAACTAAAAAAAGCGTAATGAAAAAAGGTAATATTTTTTTATTGATTGTTTTCATGGCGATTCAGAGTTTTCATATAAATAATTATGTGTCGGCTCAGCCTTCAAATTCATCTAATCAGGAGTTGATTAATGAAAGTTTTTATAATCTTCAGCATCGTCTCGATGTACTCGAAAAAAAAATTGATGATGTATTATGGTTTGAAAGGGTAGGAGACCTTGCTTTTATTGACAAGGTTTTTATGGCAGGAGAACGCCCAAAAGAGCATGAAAATGCAACTACTTTACAAGGTAAAAATCCGATCAAATTCTGGTCCTATGTATTTATACCCAAAAACATTGACCCATCCGCTAAATATCCACTCATTGTTTTACCACATGGTGGGGTTCACGGCGATTTCAATACATATTATACACATATTGTAAGAGAACTTATGGCACAGCAATACATTGTTGTGGCTCCTGAATACAGGGGAAGTACGGGTTATGGAAGGCTTACATACGAATTGATTGATTATGGCGGGCTGGAGAATGCCGATGTAAACATTAGCAGGCAATATATGCTTGATAATTACAGTATCGTAGATAATAACCGGGTGGGTATTATGGGCTGGAGTCATGGTGGTATGATTACACTCATGAATATTTTCGAATACCCCAATAATTATAAATGTGCATTCTCTGGTGTGCCTGTAAGTGACCTTGTTGCCCGAATGGGTTATATGAGAGATTCATATGAAGATTATTATTCGGCAGATTATCATATCGGGGAGAAGGTTCATGAAAACATTGACGAGTATCGCCGACGCTCACCTGTTTTCCACGCACATAAGCTTCAAACCCCATTACGTATTCACAGCAACACTATTGATGAAGATGTTCATGTTCTTGAGGTAGAAAATTTGATTAAAGCCCTTAAAATGCACGATAAAAATTTCGAATTTGAAATATTTGAAGAAATACCCGGCGGACATTCTTTTGACAGAATGGATCATAAAAAAGGTAGAGAAATTCGTTTTAAAATATATAAATTCCTGGAAAAACATCTCGATCCATCGGTAAAATTCAGAAATATTACCGATATGGAAAGAGCTGCATACCGGTTCAGATAAGTAAAAAAGCTTTTTTAACCACTCAGAATTCACCGGTTTTTTTAACAACTCATTCATAAAGTATAAACGGACAATTGTAATGTTGTCCGTTTTTTTTTAATAAAGGTGCTTTTCTATCTGATTTATTTTTTAAAATATATCTGAATAAAAGTAAATCTTTTCTATCTTTGTGCCCCCAAAAAACAGAAATAAAGAATACTGAATTTCAGTTATTTCAATGTAGGGTCTGATGAAAAATTTTCGCTAAGCACAGGTTAATTTTTTGTTCATGTGGGTGTAAAGGAGTATTTTTTTGAAAAACCATATTGGTTTTCAAAAATAACTTCTTACCTTTGCACTCCCTTAAAAGTGCTTGGTTTTTATAACCAAATAAGATAGAAGTTTTTACATAATCATTTTTAAACTTAAAGTATGCCAACAATACAACAATTGGTTCGTAAAGGACGCCAAAAGGTGACATATAAGAGTAAATCACCCGCTTTGGATTCATGTCCCCAGCGTCGCGGAGTTTGTGTAAGGGTATATACAACTACTCCCAAAAAACCCAACTCTGCAATGCGTAAAGTTGCAAGGGTAAGGCTTACCAATGGTAAAGAAGTAAACGCTTACATACCCGGAGAAGGACACAACCTTCAAGAGCACTCCATAGTATTGATTCGTGGAGGCAGGGTAAAAGATTTGCCAGGTGTAAGATATCATATTATCAGGGGTGCCCTGGATACCAGTGGCGTTGAAGGCCGCAATCAAAGAAGGTCGAAATATGGCACCAAAAAACCTAAAGCCAAAAAATAAGAAACGAATCAGAGTGATTAAAACTTTTGAATAAATGAGAAAGTCGAAACCCAAAAAGAGAATCCTGCTCCCTGATCCAAGATTTAATGATGTTTTGGTAACCAGGTTTGTAAATAACCTTATGCTCAGGGGCAAAAAAAACCTGGCTTATAATATATTCTATGGTGCCATAGATATTGTTAGCGAGAAAACCAAAGAAGATGGTCTTGAAGTTTTTAAAAAAGCTTTGGCTAACGTAACACCCAATGTTGAGGTAAGAAGTCGTCGTATTGGTGGTGCTACATTTCAAATCCCTTCCGAAATTCGTCCCGAAAGAAAAATGTCTATCGGAATGAAGAATCTTATCAAGTTTTCGCGCAAGCGTAACGAAAAAAATATGGCAGCAAAGCTTGCCGGAGAAGTTGTAGCTGCATTCAAAGAAGAAGGTGCCGCTTTTAAAAGAAAGGAAGATACTCATCGTATGGCCGATGCAAACAAAGCATTCTCCCATTTCAGATTTTAACAAAGAATAATATTCCTTTTATTATAGATGGCAAGAGATTTAAAACATACACGCAATATTGGTATAATGGCGCACATTGATGCCGGTAAAACAACTACTACCGAGCGCATATTATATTATACCGGCCTGACACATCGCATGGGTGAAGTGCATGATGGTGCTGCTACCATGGATTGGATGGTTCAGGAACAAGAGCGTGGTATTACAATTACCTCCGCTGCCACTACAACATTTTGGAAATACAAAGACAATCAATATAAGGTTAACATTATTGATACTCCGGGTCACGTTGACTTTACCGTTGAAGTTGAACGTTCGCTGCGTGTACTTGATGGTGCTATCGCATTATTTTGCGCAGTAGGTGGGGTTGAACCCCAATCGGAAACTGTTTGGAGACAAGCAGATAAATATAAGGTGCCCCGCCTTAGTTTTGTCAATAAAATGGACCGCTCAGGTGCTGATTTTTTTTCAGTGCTAGATCAAATCAAAGAAAGACTCGGTTCCAATGCAGTGCCCCTTCAGATTCCCATAGGTTATGAAGAATCTTTCAGAGGTGTTGTTGATCTTATAACCAATAGGGCTTTTGAGTGGGAAGAAAAATCTGATGGAGTGAAATTCGTTGAGATTGATGTGCCCGAAGATCTAAGGGAAACTGTTGATGAGTATCGCATGAAACTTATTGAAGGTTGTGCAGAAGAAAGCGAAGACCTTTTGGAAAAATTTATGGAGGACCCTGCATCTATTTCTGAAGAAGAAATGATAGCTGCTATAAGAAAAGCTACCCTGGAAATGCGCATTACTCCGGTTCTCTGCGGATCGGCTTTTAAAAATAAAGGTGTACAATTATTGCTCGATGCAGTAGTGCGTTTCCTGCCTTCACCCTCAGATGTTGAATCAATAACAGGAATAAATCCTAAAACCGAGAAAGAAGAAAGGCGTAAATCTGATGCATCAGAACCATTTGCAGCATTGGCTTTTAAAATCGCAACTGACCCATATGTAGGCCGTTTATGTTTTTTTAGAGTTTATAGCGGGTCACTGGATTCCGGATCATATATTTACAATGCATCTACAGGGAAAAAGGAAAGAATTTCCCGAATTCTTCAGATGCATGCCAATAAACAAAATCCAATCGACAGGATTGAAGCAGGTGATATAGGAGCGGCAGTGGGATTCAAATCAATTCATACCGGAGATACACTCTGTAATGAAAAGCATCCCATTCTTCTTGAATCTATGAGTTTCCCCGAACCTGTTATCAGTGTCGCTATTGAACCCAAAACCCAGGCAGATGTTGATAAACTTACCCTGGCATTAAGTAAACTGGCAGAAGAAGATCCAACCTTTAATGTTAAAACTGACGAGAACTCAGGACAAACCATCATTAGTGGTATGGGTGAGTTGCATCTTGAAATACTTCTTGATAGGTTGAAAAGAGAATTTAAAGTTGAGTGTAACCAGGGTGCACCACAGGTAGCATATAAAGAAGCGATTACTTCAGTTGTTAAATATCGTGAGGTTTATAAAAAACAATCCGGTGGTAAAGGTAAGTTTGCAGATATTGTATTTGAAATGGGTCCTGCAGATGAAAATGCTTTGGGTTTACAATTCATTGATCAGGTAAAAGGTGGAAACATTCCCAGAGAATTTATTCCATCCATTGAAAAAGGATTCAAAAATGCTATGCAAAATGGTATTCTTGCAGGATACCCTTTGGAAAATCTGAAAGTTACTCTTCTTGATGGTTCTTTTCATAGTGTTGATTCCGATTCATTATCTTTTGAACTTGCTGCACGAATTGCTTTTAAGGAAGCTTCCAGAAAAGCTGAAAAGGTATTACTTGAACCGATGATGAAACTTGAGGTTGTAACTCCTGAAGAATATGTAGGTGATGTAGTTGGTGATATCAATCGCCGTCGTGGACACCTTGATGGCATATCATCCAGAACCAATATGCAGGTAGTCAGGGCAAAGGTCCCTCTTTCAGAAATGTTCGGATATGTTACATCTTTACGCACCCTTACATCCGGAAGAGCTACTTCTACTCTTGAATTTTCTCATTATAGTGAAGCCCCTGCAAATATCGCAGATGAAATTACAATGAAAGTTAATGGAGTTAAAGGTTAATTCAATTACTTAAAATAATTAAAACGTGAGCCAGAGAATTAGAATTAAATTAAAATCTTACGATTATAACCTGGTTGATAAATCAGCAGAAAAAATCGTTAGAACCGTTAAGTCGACAGGTGCTGTTGTTAGTGGCCCTATTCCACTTCCAACCAACAAAAAAATTTTTACTGTCCTTAAGTCAACTTTTGTAAACAAAAAATCCAGAGAACAATTTCAACTTTGTTCATATAAAAGATTACTGGATATTTATTCTTCAACATCGAAAACAGTTGATGCATTAATGAAGCTGGAATTACCCAGTGGTGTTGAAGTTGAAATTAAAGTATAATTAATAAAACGCAATAGCGTTAAGAAAAATTCCGAAAAATGTCAGGATTAATTGGTAAGAAAATTGGTATGACCAGTATGTTTGATGCCTCTGGAAAAAATATTCCATGCACAGTAATACAGGCTGGTCCTTGTGTTGTAACACAAGTCAAAACCAAGGAAAAGGATGGTTACGAAGCTATCCAACTTGCTTTTGATGATAAAAAAGAAAAAAACACAAGCAAAGCTTTGCAAGGACACTTTGCAAAGGCTAAAACCACACCTAAACGGATAGTAGCCGAGTTTACCCGTTTTGAAAAAGGTCATCAGAAAGGTTATGGTGATTTATTGGGGGTTGATGTGTTCATTGAAGGTGAGTACATTGATGTGGTAGGCACATCTAAAGGAAAAGGTTTCCAGGGTGTTGTTAAAAGACATGGATTTAGAGGTGTAGGGCAGGCGACTCACGGCCAGCACAACCGTTTGAGAGCACCCGGCTCACTTGGTGCTTCCTCATGGCCTTCAAGGGTATTCAAAGGAATGAGAATGGGCGGCCGCACTGGAGGCAATAGAGTTAAAATGATAAATCTTCAGGTTATGAAACTTATTCCTGAACAAAATATCATAATTGTTAAAGGATCTGTACCCGGTCCTAGTGGTTCATATATAATTTTGGAAAGATGGAGTTAGCAGTATACAATATTGATGGAAATAAAACATCAAAAACTGTTGATCTGAATGATAGCATCTTTGGCATCGAGCCCAATGACCATGCTATTTATCTGGATGTAAAACAGTATCTGGCAAATAAAAGACAAGGAACACATGCTACCAAACAGCGTAACGAAGTAAAAGGAAGTACACGAAAACTTCGTCGCCAAAAAGGTACAGGTGCTGCCCGTATTGGTGATATTAAATCACCTGTGCTCAGAGGGGGTGGAAATGCCTTTGGAAAAAAACCAAAAGATTATTCTTTTAAGGTTAATAAGAAGGTAAAAAGACTTGCACGTATGTCGGCTTTAACATACAAAGTTAAAGATAACAGCATTTTGGTGCTTGAAGATTTTACTTTTGAAGCTCCAAAAACAAGGAATTATCTCGATATTCTTGAACGTTTTAATATGCAGGATAAGAAGTCATTACTTGTTATTCCAGAGAACGACCGAAATATTTTTCTGTCATCAAGAAATATTCCTAAAGCCAGAGTTGCTTTGGCAAGTGATATTAATACATATGAAATACTCAATGCACAGCATCTGGTATTTCTCGAGAGTTCTATTAAAGAAGTAGAAAATCTTTTATTGAAACAGTAATAATAATTAGGATGGGTTGGAAAATGATCGGCCCGTATAAAATAAACATAAGATGAATGTTTTAATCAAGCCACTGATTACCGAAAAAATGACGGCAGTAACTGAAAAGTTTCCAACCCGTTATGGTTTCGTTGTTGACAAAAGGGCCAGTAAAACCCAGATTAAAGCTGCCGTTGAGCAAATGTACAATGTTACGGTTGAAGATGTCAACACTATGAATTACCTGGGTAAGCGTAAAATGCGTTACACCAAAACCGGTTTTCAAACCGGAAGAACAAACAATTTTAAAAAGGCTATCGTAACTGTTAGCGATGGTCAGGTTATTGATTTTTACAGTAATATTTAAATAGATGGCTTTAAGAAAATTCAAACCAACCACACCAGGTCAACGCAATAAGATGCTTAATGCGTTTGACGAACTAACTGCCTCCACTCCGGAAAAAAGCTTGTTGGTTGGAAAGAAAAAATCAGGAGGCAGGAATAGTAAAGGTAAAATGACCATGCGTTATATCGGAGGTGGTCATAAGAAACGGCTTCGTCTTATCGATTTTAAAAGAGATAAGTATGGAGTACCCGGAACCGTTAAAACCATTGAGTATGATCCTAACCGTTCGGCTCGTATAGCGTTGGTAGTTTATACCGATGGAGAGAAGCGTTATATTATTGCTCCCAACGGGCTTAAGGTAGGACAAACCATTATTTCCGGTGAAAAAGCTACTCCGGATGTTGGAAACACCATGTTTTTAAGTAAAGTTCCTTTGGGTACAATTGTACACAATGTTGAACTGCAGCCCGGACAGGGTGGCAAGATGGCACGCAGTGCAGGTACCTATGCCCAGCTCATGTCAAGAGACGGAAAATATGCTATTTTGAAACTTCCTTCAGGTGAAAGCCGCATGGTTCTTATTACATGTAAAGCAACCATCGGAAGTACATCAAACCCCGATCATATGCACGTTGTTAGTGGTAAAGCAGGTCGAAGCCGTTGGCTTGGTCGTCGTCCAAGAACCCGCCCGGTTGTTATGAACCCGGTAGATCACCCAATGGGTGGTGGAGAAGGTCGTGCAAGCGGTGGTCACCCACGCAGTCGTAAAGGTTTGCCGGCCAAAGGTTTTAAAACCCGTAACCGTAATAAATCTTCCAACAGGCTTATTGTTGAAAGAAGGAAGAAGTAAAACAGAATAATGTTAAAAGATAAATAGAAAAATCATGAGCCGTTCATTAAAAAAAGGACCTTATATACATTACAAGCTGGAGAAAAAAGTCCTTGCTATGGCCGAAAGTAACAAGAAAACGGTTATTAAAACATGGTCAAGGGCATCTATGATCTCTCCCGATTTTGTAGGGCAAACCATAGCCGTGCATAACGGTAACAAGTTTATACCTGTTTATATTACTGAAAATATGGTGGGTCATAAACTGGGAGAATTCGCTCCTACACGTATTTTCCGCGGACATGCGGGTAAAAAAGATAAAGGCAAAAAATAAAAATTATTAACATGGGATCTAGAAAACATCTTAGAGCTGAAAAACTCAAAGAAGAAAAAAAGACAAAATATATTGCCAGGCTCAATAATTGCCCCACTTCTCCAAGGAAAATGCGCCTTGTTGCAGATGTTATAAGGGGTAAAGAAGTTGACCGGGCTTTGGCAATACTGAAATATACCAAGAAAGAAGCTGCCACACGTCTTGAAAAACTTCTTCTTAGTGCAATTGCCAACTGGCAAGCTAAAAATGAAGGAGTAAGGATAGAAGACAGCAATCTTTTTGTGAAAGAAATTTTCGTTGATAGTGGAAGGGTGCTTAAGCGTTTACGTCCGGCACCGCAGGGTCGTGCATACCGCATCAGAAAAAGGTCGAACCATGTTACCATTGTCGTAGATAGTAAAAATTAAAAATTATAAAAAATTACTCAAATGGGACAAAAAACAAATCCAATCGGCCTTAGATTGGGCATCATCAAAGGATGGGATTCCAACTGGTACGGCGGAAAAAAGTATGAGTCAAAACTGGTTGAAGATGATAAAATCAGAAAATACCTCAATGCCCGTTTGGCCAAGGCCGGTGTATCAAAAATCATTATTGAGAGAACACTCAAACTTATTACGGTTACCATAAATACTGCCCGTCCGGGTATCATTATCGGTAAAGGTGGCCAGGAAGTTGACAAGCTCAAAGAAGAGTTGAGAAAAATTACCCAAAAGGAGGTTCAGATCAACATTTCTGAGATCAAAAGACCTGAGCTTGATGCTGTTTTGGTTGCCAATGCCATTGCTAAGCAGATTGAAGGACGTATTTCATTTCGTCGTGCTGTTAAAACTGCTGTTTCCTCAACTATGCGTTTGGGGGCAGAAGGAATTAAAGCCACCGTTTCCGGTCGTTTGGGTGGTGCCGAAATGGCGCGTACTGAAACATACAAGGAAGGCCGAATTCCGCTGCATACTCTCAGAGCCGATATAGATTATGCTACCGCTGAAGCCCATACTACTTATGGTCGTATTGGTATTAAAGTATGGATTTGTAAAGGAGAGATCTATGGGAAAAAGGAGCTTACTCCCTTTACTGAGGATAATACCAAACCCAAATCCGGTGCTGCAGGTGGCGGAAGATTCAGAGGACGCCGCAAAAAATAACTGATAATAGTTTTTAATAAAAATAATACGCTATAATAATGTTACAGCCAAAGAAAACCAAATTCAGAAGGCAGCAAAAAGGCAAGATGAAAGGCAATGCCAAGAGAGGTGCAGAACTTTCTTTTGGGAGCTTCGGCATCAAATCGTTGGATGAGAGCTGGATTACAAGTCGTCAGATTGAAGCTGCACGCCAGGCAATTACCCGTCGCATGAAGCGTGAAGGGCAATTGTGGATCAGAATCTTCCCGGATAAACCTGTTACTAAAAAACCTGCAGAGGTTCGTATGGGTAAAGGGAAGGGTGCTCCTGAATATTTTGTTGCAAGAGTTAGCCCCGGTCGGATTATGTTCGAAGCTGAAGGTGTAAATCTCGAAACTGCACAGGAAGCCATGAGATTAGGTGCTCAGAAATTACCCGTTAAAACTAAATTTGTTGTAAGGCGGGATTTTAGTTACTGATAACACCCTTTAATTATAAAATATTTTGTAACTTTGCAGCCTTTTTGGAGAAGTTCATCCCACAGCAAGCCCTTGAAACGGTGCATCTGCAAGGAGACAGGACTTCTAGGGCTGGCCGCCGGATGCCAACCTACTGCTGTTAACGATTTTAATTCGTTTATAAGATGAAGCCAAGTGTAATACGTGAAATGTCAACCAACGAGCTCAAAGAAAGGTTAGATGAAGAGCAAAAGCAGCTTGAAAAGCTTAAACTCAATCATGCCGTTTCTCCGTTGGAAAATCCTTTGAAAATAAAATTGTACAGGAAGACCGTTGCGAGAATCAAAACTGAGCTCCGTAAAAGGGTCATTGAAGAAACAAAAAAAGAAATTTCTAGATAATGGAAACGAGAACCCGCAGAAAAGAAAGAGTAGGCGTTGTTACCAGTAATAAAATGGAAAAATCCATTGTTATTAAGGTTATGCGCCGGGTAAAACATCCTAAATATGGGAAGTTTGTAAAGAAATCATCCAAGTTTATGGCTCAAGATGAGAAGAATGAATGCAATATTGGTGATACGGTTCTGATTATGGAAACCAGGCCCTTGAGTAAGAATAAATGTTGGAGATTAGTTGAAATCCTTGAAAGAGCTAAGTAATTATGATACAACAAGAATCCAGATTGTCGGTTGCAGATAACAGTGGTGCCAGAGAAGTTCTGTGTATACGTGTACTGGGCGGTACCAAACGCAGATATGCAGGTATTGGTGATAAAATCATTGTTACTGTTAAAGATGCTATCCCCAGTGGGAACATTAAAAAAGGTACCGTATCTAAAGCTGTAGTCGTCAGAACAAAAAAACATGTACGTAGATCCGATGGGTCGTATATAAAATTTGACGACAATGCAGTAGTTCTTTTAACTGCCACTGAAGAAATGAGAGGAACCCGTATCTTCGGACCGGTTGCCCGCGAACTTCGTGAAAAGCAGTTTATGAAAATTGTTTCACTGGCACCCGAAGTGCTTTAATTGAAAAACTATTAATAAGATATGCAACCCAAATTACATATTAAAAAAGGCGATATCGTTAAGGTAATTGCAGGGAATGAAAAAGGCCAGCAGGGCAAGGTTTTGTCTATTGACAGAAAAAAAATGAGAGCTCTTATTGAAGGTCTTAATATGATTTCAAAGCATACCAAACCCAATGCAGCTAACCCGCAGGGAGGTATCGTAAAACAAGAAGCTCCTATACACATTTCAAACCTTATGGTTATTGACGGTAAAGGAAATGCCACAAGAATAGGCAGAAAGTCAAATGATGATAACAAACTTGTTCGTTATTCTAAAAAGTCAGGGGAGGTAATCAAATAATGAGCTATACACCAAGACTTAAAAGTAAGTATGAGAAGGAAATTATTCCAGCTCTCATTTCCGAATTTAAATATTCGAATCCAATGGAAGTACCTAAACTGTTGAAAATTTCTTTGAATCAGGGGTTAGGTATCGCTATTACAGATAAAAAAGTTATTGATACTGCCATTGAAGAAATGACGCTTATTTCAGGTCAAAGAGCAGTACAAACCAAGTCAAAAAAAGATATTTCTAATTTTAAATTGCGTCGCGGTATGCCCATTGGTGCGCGTGTAACCCTGCGCGGTATTAAAATGTATGAATTTCTTGACAGACTTGTTGCTGTTTCGCTTCCACGTATCCGCGACTTCAGAGGCATAAATGAAAAAGGATTCGATGGCCGTGGTAATTTTACATTAGGAGTTCCAGAACAAATTATTTTCCCGGAAATAAACATTGATAAAATCAATAAAATTATGGGTATGGACATCACTTTTGTAACATCCGCAAAAACCGATAAAGAAGCGTATTCACTATTGCGGGAATTTGGAGTACCATTTAAAAACGTAAAAAGATAAAAACTACCTGATATGGCTAAAGAATCAATGAAAGCTAGAGAAAGGAAAAGAGAACGGCTGGTTGCAAAATATGCAAAGAAAAGAGCCGAACTCAAAGCACAGGGAGATTATGAGGCCTTACAAAGGCTTCCTAAGAACGCTTCTCCCGTGAGGCTGCATAACAGATGCAAATTGACAGGCAGACCCAAAGGTTACATGCGTCAATTTGGAATTTCCAGGATTAACTTCCGGGAAATGGCTAATAACGGGCTAATTCCCGGTGTAACAAAAGCCAGCTGGTAAGAATCATAAACTATTATTTTAAATCAAAATGACAACTGATCCAATTGCAGATTACCTTACAAGAATAAGGAATGCCGTGAAGGCCAATCACAGGATTGTAGAAATTCCTGCATCTAATCTTAAGAAGGGTATCACCAAAATCCTTTTTGAGAAAGGGTATATCCTGAATTATAAATTTGAAGACATTGATAAAGGAGGCAATATTAAAATAGCCCTAAAATATCATCCTTCAACTAAAATCCCCGCTATCAGCAGTTTGGAGAGAATCAGCAGGCCTGGTCTCAGAAAATATTGCAACCATAATGATTTGCCGAGGGTATTGAATGGTTTGGGTATTGCCATAATTTCTACATCCATAGGTTTAATCACCGATAAAGAAGCCCGTAAAGAGGGTGTTGGAGGTGAAGTTATTTGTTACGTAAGCTAAAAGGAGAGAAAAAATGTCAAGAATAGGAAAAACACCCATCACTATTCCCTCAGGCGTAACCATTAATGTAGGCAATGATAATATTGTTACAGTTAAAGGACCTAAGGGAGAGTTAAAGCAAGAACTTAAGGATGGCATTACTGTCAAAATTGAAGATGGTATATTGCACTTAGATCGTCCTTCAGAAACCAAAAAGCATAAAGCACTGCATGGTTTGTATCGTGCTCTTATCAATAATATGGTTATTGGTGTTTCAGAAGGTTATAAAATTGTTCAGGAACTCGTTGGGGTTGGATTTAAAGCATCTAACCAGGGGCAACTTCTTGAATTAGGACTAGGCTACTCACACAATATCTTTATTGAGCTGCCCAAAGAAATAAAGGTTGAAACAGTTACTGAAAGAGGAAAAAGTCCGCTGATTATTCTGGAATCGTATGACAAGCAGCTTATCGGACAGGTTGCCGCTAAGATAAGGTCAATGCGTAAACCTGAGCCTTATAAAGGAAAAGGTGTAAGATTCAAGGGTGAAGTGATTCGACGTAAAGCAGGAAAATCAGCTGCCGCTAAATAATAGTAAAACATATTAAATCATCGGATAGATGGCAACAAAACTTAAAAATAACAGAAGACTTAAAATAAAATTCCGGGTACGTAAAAGAGTGCTTGGATCAGGTGAAAAACTAAGGTTGTCTGTTTTCAGAAGCAATAAGCAAATTTATGCTCAATTGATAAATGATGATAAAGGACTTACCGTGATAGCTGCATCAAGCCGCGAGAAAGCTTTCGAAGAAAAAAAAGGTAACAAAACTGAAACTGCCAAGGAAGTGGGTAAATTGCTTGCTGAAAAAGCTAAAGAAGCCGGCATTGAAAACGTAGTTTTTGATCGTAACGGTTATTTGTATCACGGTAGAGTAAAATCTTTGGCAGAAGGTGCCAGAGAAGGAGGTTTAAAATTCTAAGACTATGACAAACGTAAATGTAAAAAAAGTTAAATCCAGCGAGATTGAATTTAAAGACAGATTGGTAGGCATACAACGTGTTACCAAAGTTACAAAAGGTGGTAGAACTTTTAGTTTTTCAGCCATTGTTGTAGTTGGAAACGAAAACGGAGTAGTAGGTTATGGTTTGGGTAAAGCAAAAGAAGTAACATCTGCTATTAGTAAAGGTATTGACGATGCTAAAAAACATCTTATAAAAGTTCCTGTACACAAAGGTACTATTCCTCATACCCAGGAAGGCAAGTATAGTGGTGCCAGTGTATTAATACGCCCTGCTGCTAATGGTACAGGCGTAATCGCAGGAGGTGCAATGCGTGCCGTACTTGAAAGTGTGGGTATTACTGACGTTTTAGCCAAATCAAAAGGCTCTTCTAACCCGCATAGTGTTGTCAAGGCTACAATTGATGCTTTAACCAAACTCAGAGATCCCTATACTGTTGCACAGCAAAGAGGAATATCTGTTGAAAAAGTATTCAATGGGTAATGGATAAATCAGGTATAGACTTTAGCATACCTGTTTTGTGTATTTTTAAATATTATATTTTTTGATAACTCATTCCAGAGTTTTTAACAGATACAAAAAATGAAAAAGTATAAGATATCACAAATTCGCAGTTCCATAGGTCGTCCGGAAAAACAAAAAAGGACACTGAATGCACTGGGATTGCATAAACTTCACAATCCGGTTACAATTGATGGTACACCTCAGGTTTTAGGCATGATTGCCAAGGTTAAACATCTTTTAGAAGTTGAAGAAGTTAAAGCTTAGTTTATTAGGTAATAATTTTAAATTTGCATATTAAAATGGATTTAAGTAGTCTTAAACCAGCAAAAGGTTCTGTAAGAAACCGTAAAAGAATTGGCCGTGGCCAGGGATCAGGCCGTGGCGGTACATCAACAAGAGGACATAAAGGTGCCAAGTCAAGGTCTGGGTACAGTAGTAAGCCAGGTTTCGAAGGTGGACAAATGCCCCTTTCCAGAAGATTGCCAAAATTTGGATTTAAAAACCGGAATCGTGTTGAATACGTTGCCGTAAACCTTGATAAATTACAACAATTAGTTGATAACAAAGGTGTGGCTGTTATTGATCCTGCAGTATTGGTTGAAAATGGACTTGTATCGTCAAGAGATCTTATAAAGGTTCTGGGCAGAGGTGAACTGAATGCGAAAGTTGAAGTAACAGCACATAAGTTTTCCGCCACAGCAGTAAAAGCTATTGAAGAAAAAGGTGGTAAAATAAACACTTTATAAAATACGTAATGAAAAGATTTTTCCAGACTCTGCAGAATATTTACAGAATCGAAGACTTACGGACAAGAATCATAAATACCCTTGGTATAATACTGATATACCGCCTTGGGTCTTATGTGGTTTTGCCCGGGGTAGATCCACACCAGCTAGATGCATTACAGGCACAGTCATCTGATGGTTTGCTTGGTTTACTTAATATGTTTTCCGGCGGTGCATTTGCTAACGCATCAATTTTTGCGCTCGGTATAATGCCTTACATCAGTGCTTCAATTGTAGTTCAGTTATTAGGTGTAGCCGTACCTTATTTTCAGAAGTTGCAAAAGGAAGGCGAGAGTGGAAGGAAAAAGATAAATCAGATTACTCGTTACCTTACAGTGATAATTACCGGGGCGCAGGCACCAGCTTATCTGGCTAACCTTGCTTCACAATTGCCACGTTCAGCCATTACTCCCTTCGATGGTGACCCTGGAGCTTCCATGACCTTTTTTATTATATCTTCTGTAATAATTTTGATAGCCGGTACTATGTTTGTCATGTGGCTGGGTGAAAGAATTACAGAAAAAGGTATTGGAAATGGAATATCTCTTATCATCATGATAGGTATTATTGCCAATCTGCCGTTTGCTCTTGCTGCAGAATTTATTGCACGGGTTGAAGAAACCGGTGGCGGCGGTCTGGTTATATTCCTGGTAGAACTTGTTATACTTATGAGTATTGTTGTATTGGCAATTATGCTTGTGCAGGGTACCCGAAGAATACCTGTTCAGTTTGCCAAAAGAATTGTTGGTAATAAACAATATGGTGGTGTAAGACAATATATCCCACTAAAGGTTAATGCAGCAGGAGTTATGCCAATCATTTTTGCACAGGCAATTATGTTTATTCCTATAACACTTGCCGGGTTTACTGAATCAGAAGCATTAAGCGGATTTTCTGCGGCCTTTGCCGATTATCTTGGTTTCTGGTATAACTTCACCTTTGCAATACTGATTATACTTTTTACTTATTTCTATACTGCTATTACTGTTAATCCAAATCAAATGGCAGAAGATATGAAAAAGAACGGTGGTTTTATTCCGGGTGTTAAACCAGGAAAAAGAACAGCCGAATTTATTGACAATATAATGTCAAGAATTACTCTGCCAGGATCTTTGTTTCTTGCTTTTGTTGCTATTATGCCGGCCATTGTGAGTTTAATGGGGGTTACTGGTCAGTTCTCGCAGTTTTTCGGAGGCACCTCACTGTTAATTATGGTAGGTGTGGTTCTCGACACTTTACAACAAATCGAAAGTCACCTGCTTATGCGTCATTATGATGGTTTGACAAAATCTGGAAGAATCAAAGGACGTGCATCAGGAATGATGGGAATGGCTGGTTAAAACATACTTTATGATTGAATATAAGTCAGAAAGTGAAATTGAATTAATACGTGAGAGTTCTTTGCTTGTTGCGAAAACCTTAGGTGAGGTTGCTAAAAATATCCGTCCGGGAATTAAAACCATTGAACTGGATCAAATTGCGGAAGAATTTATCCGGGATAATGGAGCTGTTCCAGGATTTAAAGGATACCAGGGAGTCTCGGGAACACTTTGTGTTTCTCCGAATGAACAGATCGTTCATGGCATTCCCGGAAACAGGGAGCTTAAAGAGGGAGAAATTGTTTCCATAGATTGTGGTGTTTTTAAAAACGGATTTTATGGCGACAGTGCCTACACCTTTGCCATTGGGGAAATTGATGATGCTACCAGGCGGCTGTTATATACTACCTATCAATGTCTTTATCTTGGAATTGAAAAAGCTGTTGAAGGTAATACTCTGGGCGATATTTCCCATGCTATACAAAATCATGCTGAAAATACAGGGTATGGTGTAGTAAGGGAACTTGTGGGTCATGGATTGGGAAAAAATCTTCATGAACCGCCCGAAGTTCCCAATTTTGGCAAAGAAGGAAAAGGATTAAGACTTCGTCAGGGTTTGGTTATTGCAATTGAACCTATGATAAACCTTGGCAAAAGGTTTGTTGTTCAGGAAAAAGATGGATGGACCATTAGAACTACTGATCGTAAACCTTCTGCTCATTACGAACACACTATTGCAGTTTGTAAGGAAAAGGCCGATATTCTTTCTTCTTTCGCATACATTGAAGAAGCTCTCAAAAATAATAAATACAATAGTTTAATAATTAAGTAAAGTATGGCAAAACAAGCATCGATACAACAAGACGGAACCGTTATTGAATCTCTCGGAAATGCTATGTTTCGTGTAGAGCTTGAAAATGGTCACGTCATTACAGCACATATCTCCGGTAAAATGCGTATGCACTATATTAAGATATTACCTGGAGATAAAGTAAAAGTAGAGATGTCGCCTTACGATCTTACCAAGGGAAGAATTTCCTTCAGGTATAAATAATTGAAATTTACTCAACACGCCTAAAAATTGCGAAATGAAAGTAAGAGTGTCTGTAAAAAAGAGAAGCCCCGAATGCAAAATTGTACGTCGCAAGGGCAAAGTATACGTTATTAATAAGAAAAACCCTAAGTTTAAACAACGTCAGGGGTAATTTTCGAAAATTTAAATCAATAGAAATCATATGGCACGTATTGCAGGAATTGATATCCCAAAAAATAAGAGAGGCGAAATTGCCCTGACTTATATCTTTGGAATCGGTCGTAGCACAGCACAAAAAATCCTAACTGAAGCCGGTGTTGATTTTAATGTCAAAGTTCAGGACTGGAATGATGATCAGGTTACTTCAATCCGTAATATCATAAATGATAATTACAAGGTTGAAGGTGGTTTGAGGTCAGAAGTTCAGATGAACATTAAAAGGCTTATGGACATTGGCTCGTACAGGGGGATTCGTCACAGAATCGGTCTTCCTTTACGTGGGCAAAAAACCAAAAATAATGCCCGCACCCGCAAAGGAAAAAAGAAAACTGTTGCGAATAAAAAGAAAGCTACCAAATAAAATAATGTTTAAAGAGGCAGCGCATTATTTTAAAATTCTTTTATCAGCTGCTTGATCAGAGAAATTACTTAATAACGATTATGGCAAAACAAACAAGAGGTACACGGAGTTCGAAGAAACGCGTGGTAAAAGTAGAACCTGTTGGACAAGCGCATATTTTTGCATCTTTCAACAATATTATTATTTCCCTCACCAATAACAGTGGCCAGGTAATCTCCTGGGCTTCTGCAGGTAAGATGGGATTCAGAGGTTCTAAAAAGAATACGCCTTATGCAGGGCAAATGGCAGCAACTGATGCTGCAAAGATTGCATATGACGCTGGTTTACGTAAAGTAAAAGTTTTTGTTAAAGGACCCGGTTCAGGTCGCGAATCGGCTATCAGAACGATTCATGCATCAGGAATTGAAGTTATTGAAATTGTTGATGTAACACCACTTCCGCATAACGGTTGTCGTCCTCCCAAAAGGAGAAGAGTTTAATTTATTAGCAAATAACTTTTAAAACCTATAGAATATTACGAGAAATTATGGCAAGATATAGAGGACCCCAAACAAAGATTGCACGTAAATTCGGAGATGCAATTTTCGGAGCCGACAAAGCATTTGAAAAAAAGAAGTATCCCCCAGGGATGCACGGTGCCAACAAAAGAAGAAAGAAACAATCAGAGTACGGCATTCAGTTGCAGGAAAAACAAAAAGCCAAATATACATATGGCTTACTTGAAAAGCAATTTGCAAACCTGTTTGAAAAAGCCACCCGGAAAAAAGGTGTTACAGGCGAAATTCTTTTGCAATTGCTTGAAGCAAGACTCGATAACATTGTTTTCCGCATGGGCATAGCTCCCAGCAGACGTGCTGCACGTCAATTGGTAGGCCACCGGCATATTACTGTAAATGGTGAAATAGTAAGTATTCCATCATATACTCTTCGTCCCGGCGATATAGTTGGCGTTAGAGAAAAATCAAAAAGTCTTGAAGTTATTACCGAATCACTCAATGGTAGAGTAAATACCTATTCATGGTTAGAATGGGATACAGAAAAACTTGCAGGAAAATTCCTGAGTATGCCCGAAAGGGATATGATTCCTGAAACTATCAAGGAACAGCTCATCGTGGAATTATACTCCAAGTAATATTTAGAATCGATTTTATCGTATCATAAAAAACCCAATATAAATGGCAATATTAGCTTTTCAAAAACCGGATAAGGTTATCATGCTCGAATCTGACGAGAGTTACGGAAAATTTGAATTCCGTCCCCTTGAGCCGGGTTACGGTATAACTGTAGGTAATTCATTGAGGAGAATTCTTCTTTCATCTCTTGAAGGTTTTGCTATAACTTCAGTTCGCATTGAAGGAGTTGAGCATGAATTTTCAACCATTAAGGGAGTTGTTGAGGATGTTACCGAAATGATCCTTAACTTCAAACAAATCAGGTTTAAGCAAAAGGTTGAAGAAGAAGAAAGCGAAAAGGTAACTGTTAATATTTCAGGAAAAGAAATGTTAAAGGCAGGTGATCTGAATAACTTTCTTTCAAATTTTCAGGTAATAAATACCGATGTTGTTCTATGTCATATGGAACCTTCATTAGATCTTAACATTGAGTTTATCATTGAAAAGGGAAGAGGTTATGTTCCTGCAGAAGAGAACAAACCCCTTAACCCGGTTATAGGTCAAATAGCAATAGACTCAATTTTTACTCCCATAAAGAATGTCAAGTTTTTTGTAGAAGATTACCGTGTTGAACAAAAGACTGACTATGAAAAACTTGTTTTGGAGATCTTAACCGATGGATCTGTAACGCCTAAAGATGCCCTGAAAGAAGCTGCTAAAATTCTGATCTTCCATTTCATGTTATTCTCAGATGAGAAAATCACTTTGGATACAGAAGAAAAAGCAACCAGCGAAGAGTTCGATGAAACATCACTGCACATGAGGCAGTTGTTAAAAACCAAACTGGTTGATCTGGATCTTAGTGTAAGGGCTTTGAACTGTCTTAAAGCTGCTGACGTTGAAACTCTTGCCGATCTTGTATCTCTTAACAAGCATGATCTGCTTAAATTCAGAAACTTCGGTAAGAAATCCCTCACAGAGCTGGAGGAACTTATTAAGTCCAAAAACCTGAGTTTTGGTATGAATCTTTCAAAATACAAATTAGATAAGGATTAGTTGAAATGAGACACAGAAAAAAAATAAATCACCTGGGAAGAAAATCTCAACACAGGCAGGCCATGCTCTCCAATATGGCATCTTCCCTTATTATACATAAAAGGATTTTTACTACAGTAGCCAAAGCAAAAGCTTTACGTGTTTATGTTGAGCCTTTGATTACAAAATCAAAAGAAGATTCAACACACTCACGTCGTACTGTTTTTTCATATCTTCAAAATAAACATGCAGTTAGTGAACTTTTCAGGGAAGTATCTCAAAAAATTGCCAGCAGACCCGGTGGATATACCAGAATTTTAAAAACAGGCTTTCGTCCTGGTGATGCTGCAGAAATGTGCTTCATTGAACTGGTTGATTATAATACCAACATGTTAAAAACTACTGAAGATTCGGCTAAGAAGACCCGTAGAAGTCGTCGTGGTAAGAAATCATCAGAAGCTGTTCCCAAAGCTGCTTCCCCCAAAGCCGAGGAAAAACCGGCTGATGAAGTAGCTGAAAAAGCAGAAGAAACTAAAGAAGTGGATGCCACAACTGACGCATCTGCAGAAGAAGTTGATGCAGCAGCAGAAGTTAAAGCTGAAGACACCAATGATGTAAAAGAGGAACCGGAAGCTGAAGTAGAAGAAAAAGAAGAACCGGAAACTGAGAAGAAAGAACAACCTGAAGCCGATAAGAAAGAAGAACCCAAGGCTGAGAAAAAGGAAGAACCCAAGGCTGAGAAAAAAGAAGAACCCAAAGGGGAGCCAAAGGATGATTCCAAAACTGAAGGTGACGACAGCGCTGATGATACATCTGACAAAAAAGAAGATAAGTAACTTTATACACAGATATTAACCCGGATATTATTATAGTTTAAAAATGCAGGTAATAATTAATGTGGTTTTTTAACAGAGTGATTCGGGTTTGAAAATTTTAACGGGGGATAAAGTTTACAATAGCTTTATCCTCTTTTTTATTTGTTTTCATAAGAATTTTTTATTTTTAAGGATTATTGGAACTAAAGGATTAAGTTTAACTTTTAAAAATTTTAGATTATGAGTGCTATTTTGAATATTCACGCAAGACAGATCCTTGATTCAAGAGGAAACCCCACAATTGAAGTGGATGTAGTAACTGAAAACGGAATCCTGGGGCGTGCAGCTGTACCATCCGGTGCTTCAACAGGAGTGCATGAAGCAGTTGAGTTAAGAGATGATGATAAATCTCAATACCTGGGTAAAGGAGTACTGAAAGCAGTAAGCAATGTGAATAACGTAATAAATAATGAGCTTAAGGGTTTGTACGTTACTGATCAGAATCTCATTGACAACACAATGCTTCAGATAGATGGTACTCCTAATAAGGCCAATCTTGGTGCCAATGCAATTCTGGGTGTTTCTTTGGCTGTTGCGCATGCTGCAGCACAGGAAACCAACCAACATCTTTTCCGCTATGTAGGTGGAGTAAATGCAAATTTACTTCCCATACCCATGATGAATATCCTTAATGGTGGTTCTCATGCCGATAATTCTATTGATTTTCAGGAGTTTATGGTTATGCCGGTGGGTGCCAATTCTTTCAGTCATGCCCTTAGAATGGGTGCTGAGGTTTTTCACAATCTGAAGGCAGTATTGAAGAAACAGGGATACTCAACAAACGTTGGTGATGAAGGTGGATTTGCTCCAAATCTTAAATCCAATGAAGAAGCTGTAACTGTTATTCTTCAGGCTATTGAAAATGCAGGCTACAAAGCAGGAGAAGAAATTTTCCTCGCACTTGACCCTGCTTCTGCAGAGTATTATTTGCCGGAAGAAAATGTATATCATCTTCATAAATCTACAGGAGATAAGCTTACTCCTGCTCAAATGGTTGATTATTGGGCAGAATGGGTAAACAAATATCCCATTATTTCCATTGAAGATGGTATGAGTGAAGACGATTGGGATGGCTGGGGAATTATGACCCGGAAGCTTGGAGATAAAATACAACTGGTAGGTGACGACCTTTTTGTAACCAATACCAAAAGACTGCAGAAAGGAATTGACACAAACGTTGCCAACTCTATTCTGGTTAAAGTTAATCAGATCGGTAGTTTAACAGAAACTATAAACGCCGTTCAACTGGCCACTGCAAATTCATATACATCGGTTATGAGCCACCGTTCAGGTGAAACAGAAGATAACACTATTGCCGATCTTGCTGTTGCACTGGGCACAGGTCAAATTAAAACCGGTTCAGCCAGCCGCTCCGACCGTATTTCAAAATACAATCAATTACTGCGTATTGAAGAAATTCTTGGCGATACAGCCAGGTATTTAGGCAAAGACTTTAAATTTTACAAAAAATAATATCTGAAAGTTTTTTTTAAAGAACCTGAATAATAAAAAGGGGCGGTGTTTAAATAATGCCGCCCTTTTTCTAAAAAAAGCATTGTGAATATACATATTAGGTTAAGATTATTTCTGATTCCGATTCTTTTTGCAGGGCTTCTGCTTTTAGTAAAAATTGCGCAAAGCCAGGATACCATTCGTGTTATGCAGTACAATTTACTTTTTTACGGGCTTAACACCGATTTTTGTACTGAAAACAACAATAATATTGATGATAAGGATGAATACCTGAGAACTATACTTGGGCATTTTCAGCCTGAAATTTTTGCCGTAAATGAACTGGGAGGGGGAGCACAAAACCTAACCCGAATAAGAGACAGTGTATTAAATGCAGATGGGGTTGATTATTTTGAACATGCCACCTATACAAATACCGGGAATGGCTGGTTTGCCAATGGCCTGTTTTACGACTCGCGCAAATTTGGCCTGTATGATGAAGTAATTGTTAACACTTTAGTCCGTGATATCAATCTTTATACACTTTTTTACAAAAGTGAAGATCTTGAATTTACACAAGATACTGTATTTATTACTGTTTTGGTTACTCACCTTAAAGCGGGTCAAGAAACTGAAGATCAACAAACCCGTACAACCATGGTAAATAATGCCATGAACTACCTGAATAGTAATAATTACTCTGGAAACCTACTGTTTATAGGCGATTTCAATATGAGATCTTCTTTTGAACAGGCATACCAGATCCTTGTTAACAATGCAAATCCTGAAATAAGGTTTTATGATCCTTTAAATGCACCAGGTGTTTGGGGCAATAATTCCGATATGGCTCCTCACCATACTCAGAGCCCCCGAACAGGGAGTCATCCCTGTTTTGTAACAGGAGGGCTCGATGACAGATATGACT
>JBHEOF010000031.1:36553-36799 GCA_046261715.1 Bacteroidales bacterium | reverse complement strand
AATCTGGCTGGAGATATTGTTTTTAAAAGGTTATAATGATTCTGAAGAAGAACTAAAAAGATTGAAGACGGCCATTTTAAAAATCAAACCCAACAGTATCCAGTTAAATACCCTTGACCGTCCCGGCACTGTTGAAGGCTTAATTCCATTAACAAAAACTGAATTACAGGGTATAATTGATTTTTGGAACATACCTAATGTCGAAATTATTGCATCAGCGCCCGAAAGAACAAATATTGAATCCTA
>JBHEOF010000031.1:21544-36366 GCA_046261715.1 Bacteroidales bacterium | reverse complement strand
GCCCTAAGTAGTGGCTTTTTTTTTATTTTTGGCGAGTTTTCCAAACAGGTAATTATATCAATTAGCAGGTCTCTCTTTCTTACCTTCGAAGAATATTCTCATGAATACATAAAATATCCACCTGATACTTTTATATTTGGAAATAAATTGAGAATGGGGACGGGGTTATGATTCGAGCTGAAAGAATCAGAAGCAATAAATCGTAATCCCTGAATAATAAAAACATTGTGAATTCTATGGATGAACAACCTTTAAGTGAAGAACAACAAGTTGTTCCTTTAAATATGGACACAATCAAGGAATTGTGGTCACAAACCTACAACAGGGAAGGAAAACCCGATTGGTCGCATATATTTAAGTACTATGATAAGGATATTGTTTTTCAGGATACCATTCAACGAATTGAGGGACTGGATAATTTTATTGCTATGTGTAATCGGCTAACCAAACGTACAAAACAGTTACATATGGAAATTTTGGCTATAACCCAAAACGATAATGTAATTATGTTTGACTGGGTGATGACCATGATGTTTAAGAAATACCCCAATACACCAATGTATGGCGCCACAAAGCTCGTACTTAGCGAAGATGGTTTGATAAAAGAACAACGCGATTACTACGATTTGTGGGGCGATATTTTTAATAACATCCCACGTTTTGGGAAGATGTACCGCAGGTTTCTGATTAAAAAATTTGGTTAATTGCAACCTGATGAAAAAAAAGACAGCACAATATATTCGGGAGTACAGATGGTCAAACATATTTGCGATGATTAACAATAACCGCAAAGATCCTGAGTTGTGTGCAGATGACTTTATGGATAAACTTGTGGTTATAACAGGTGCTACATCAGGTATTGGATACATTACTGCACGCAAATACGCATCTATGGGGGCAAACCTTTTTTGTATTAATAGGAGTAAGGAAAAATCTGAAAAATTACGCATTGAAATTGAAAGTGAATTTGGGGTTAGTTGTGAATACAATATTGCTGATTTAAGCAATTTAAATGATATTTTTCGTGTTTCTAAAGTGCTGGTTAATCTCCGAACCCCAATTGACGTGCTTATTCACAATGCAGGAGTTTATCTTACCAAACGGGAACTAACGTCCGATGGTTTTGAAAAGGTTTTTGTTGTGCACTATCTATCATCATTTATAATCAATTATCTTTTAATGGAAAAGCTAAATGCCCAGCAAAAGGCACGCATTATCATGGTCGGTTCGGAGGGGCACCGTTTTGCCGCCTGGGGTTTAAGACTCGACGACCTGAACTGGGAAAAACGAAGTTATTCGGGGTTAAAAAGCTATGGTTCCGCCAAAACAGCTCAGCTGCTTTCAATGCTTATTTTTGCCGAAAGGTTCAAAGAATCCGCAGTTACTATAAATACGATGCACCCGGGGGCAGTAAAAACCGAAACGGGGCAGGAAAATGGCCCGGTTTACCGTTGGTTTAAGAAAAATTTCTTCGACAAAACACTGAAATCTCCCTTAATATCAGCTGAGGCTCTCTATTATCTGGGCGCTTCAAAAGAGTTGGATGGTGTAAGTGGAAAATTTTTTAATTTAACAACCCGGGAAGACCCTGCACCACCTGCTGTGGACAAAGAAGTTGCCTGCGAGCTATGGGAGGAAACGCTTAAAATGACTGGTTTAAACGATTTTAAAGAATAGATTGAAATTTGTTCGTTCATTTTTCGGTACAGAAACTATGATGGAGAATACATATGATACCATAATTGTTGGTGGAGGAATTGCCGGTTTAACCGCCACCGCATACCTGGCACGCGATGGACAAAAAGTACTTCTGATAGAAAAGAACAGAGAAGCTGGCGGACTGGTTAACTCATTTTCCCGTAATGGTTTTCATTTCGATGCTGGTGTTCGGGCCCTGGAAGATGCCGGGATAATTATACCCATGCTTCAGGATTTAAAAATTGATCTTGAGGTCGTGAAAAGCCCCGTTTCAGTGGGTATAGAAAATGAAATATTGAACATCGAAAATATTGCCAGCCTGGCGAAATACAAAGATTTACTAAAAAAGTTTTACCCCGAAAGCACCAAGGAGGTTGATGAAGTGGTGAAAACCATCAAAAGGATTATGAAGCATATGGATGTGCTTTATGGTATAGAGAATCCACTTTTTAAAGATATTAAGCGCGATACATCCTTTATATTCAAAAAACTGCTCCCCTGGCTACCCAGATTCCTGTTTACTGTAGGGAAAATTAACCGAATGCAAATTCCGGTTGAGGATTACCTGGAGTCTGTGGTAAAAAATCCATCGCTCCGCGACATTATTTCACAGCATTTTTTCAAGAATACACCTACTTTTTTCGCCTTGAGCTACTTTTCACTTTACCTTGACTATTTTTACCCCAGGGGAGGTGTAGGCAAACTGTCGGAAGCTTTAAAAGATAAAATTGATAAGATGGGTGGCGAAATTGCAACAGAAACCATGGTTATCGGTGTATCGCCTGAAAAAAATACGGTCACCGACAATAAAAATAATAGCTACAAGTATAAGAACTTAATCTGGGCCGCTGATCTTAAAACGCTATATAGAATAGTCGATACGAAGAACCTGGTATCGGATATCAAGGTAAAATTTGAAGATGATAAGGCCAAAATGCTTAGTAATAAGGGTGGAGAATCTGTTTTTACCCTTTTCCTTCAGATTGACGAACCCCTTGACAGCTTTGGCAAGATTGCAAATGGTCACTTTTTCTATACCCCATCACGACAGGGTTTAGGTAAAACCCACCGCAAGGAACTCGACGAATTGTTAATTAATTTTCATAATATCACCAGGCAGCAGGTTCTTGATTGGCTCAATAAATTCATAGCCCTTAATACTTTCGAAATATCAATTCCCGGGCTAAAAGATAGGGAGTTGGCTCCTCCGGGCAAAACAGGAATGATCATAAGTTTTCTTGCAGATTATGCGCTTTTCAAAAAGATACAGCAGGCAGGATGGTTGGAAGAATTTATTACTGAAATTGAGATTAGGATTTTAAGGGTGATATCCGACTCTGTTTTCCCGATGATAAAAGATAAGGTGATTGCTCGTTTTTCATTTTCACCAATAAGCTATCACAACAGAATAGCCAGCTCAGAGGGAGCAATAGTGGGCTGGGAATTCCGGAAAGAGATGCCCGTGATAAATAAGATTCAGATTGCTGATCGTTCAGTACTTACACCTTTGCCATCAATTTACCAGGCCGGCCAGTGGGCATACAGCCCGGCAGGTGTTCCCATGTCGATACTCACCGGAAAACTGGCAGCAAACAAAATCTTAAAATCAAAATAAACAGTTAATGTTCAGTTAAAATGAAATACGATGCAGTAATAGTTGGTGGAGGAATAGCCGGTTTAACCGCTGCTGCTTTTATAGCCAAATCGGGGCGGTCGGTTGTGTTGTTTGAGAAACAACAAAAAACGGGTGGCCTGGTGCAGACTTTTCAGCGTAACGATGTGTATTTCGATACAGGTTTAAGATCCATAGAGAACTCAGGCATTGTTTTTCCTATGTTGAAACTGTTGGGCATTGATATTGAATTCTGCAAGGTTATTGTTTCTGTTGGTGTTGAGGATAAGGTTATTAAAGTAATTGGTAAGGACAGCATTGCTGATTATGAAACCTTTCTTAAATCTTTTTTCCCTGAAAATAGCAGCGATATTTCTGAAATTATCAGGGAAATAAAAAAGATAATGGGGTATATGGATGTTCTTTACGGCATAGATAATCCGGCTTTAATGGATTTTTCAAAAGATAAAAAATATTTGTTTAAAGAACTGCTTCCCTGGCTATTCCGCTTCTTGTTTACAATGAGGCATATAAATAAACTGCACGAGCCGGTTGAGAGTTACCTGAAGAAGTTTACAAAAAATCAGGCGCTTATTGATATTATTGCACAGCATTTCTTCAAAAACACACCAACATCTTTTGCATTAAGCTATTTTAGTCTTTATCTTGATTATCATTACCCAAAAGGAGGAACTGCAACTGTAATTGACAGGTTGACCGGGTTCATTGCCGAAAAGGATGTTGCGATCAACACAGGCGTGTCTGTTATCACCTTAAATCCCGAACAAAAGTATATTACCGACAGTAATGGCAATCGCACCGATTATTCCACCCTGGTTTGGGCATGCGATAATAAACAGCTTTACAATATCATTTCAGTTGAACAACTTAAAAGCAATGAATTAGTCCTGGACATTAAGCAAAAACGAACCGAATTAGAACCATTAAAGGGTGGCGATTCTGTATTCACTGTTTATCTTACGGTAAACGAAAACAAAGATTATTTTGAAAATATTTGTACCGGGCATTTCTTCTACACTCCTTATAAAAAGGGATTATCCACCGTATCGACCGAAAAAATTCAAAAGTTTTTGAGTACTCCTGATATTCAACCAGATAATATTAAACTAAAGGCAGAGCTTAAGAATTATCTAATGGAATATTTTAAAATGAACACATTTGAGATAGCCATTCCTGTTTTGCGTGATCCTGATTTAGCACCCGCCGGAAGGGTTGGCCTGGAAGTAAGCCTGTTTCTTGATTATGAGTTAGATAAAAGAATTGATGAGTTTGGCTGGGCCACAGAGATAAGGGATTATATGGAATTTATCACGATCGATATTTTGAATAATACCATTTTTCCGGGTATAAAGAATAAAGTAATTGACCGATTCTCGTCATCACCATTAACCCTGGAAAAATTGACAGGTAACACACACGGTGCACTCACAGGATGGGCGTTTACAAACCCTAATATACCTGCGGTTAATCAAATGTTAAAGGTTAACGATTCAGTTAAAACTCTTGTACCCTCTGTTTTTCAGGCAGGCCAATGGACTTATAGCCCATCTGGCTTCCCAATGTCAATTATTACCGGAAAGATTGCAGCCGACAAAGTAATTGCAAGCCTGGCAAAAAATAAATAATCAAACTTAGGAATTCGATGAGCCACGTTGTTTACCACCATCAGGTTTCACAAAGTATTGAATCCAGACTTATTCATTTCTTTATGGGTTTGTTTGGGATGAAAAGAGCCATGGAAAAGAAAATTGTTAACAATCACTATCGCAAAAAGCCGGCAAGCATCCCAAAATCATTTTTCAGAAAATTCAATATTGAGGTTGTAAAATATTCCAACCGAAGGGTTTGGACAATCTCACCTGGGTACAGTGCAGGCAATACTGTAATACTTTTTCTGCATGGGGGTGCATACTACGCCAATATTAACCGTTTGCACTGGACGTTAATAAAAAAACTTATTAATAGCACAAATACTACTTTTATTGTTCCTGATTACCCTTTGGCTCCTGAGTGCACGTATGAAGACACTTATCATTTTCTTGATACAGTTTATGCAAATCTGATTTCTGATTATTCTTCCAAACAAATTGTATTCATGGGCGATTCAGCAGGGGGCGGTTTGGCATTGGGTTTCGCCCAGAAAATCAGAAACGAAGACATTAAGCAACCGTCTGAAATATTTCTTTGCTCTCCCTGGCTGGATGTTTCAATGGAAAATCCTGAAATTGCCAGGTTTGATAAACGCGATAAAATATTAAATGTAAACGGATTGAAAATTGCGGGTAAAAATTATGCAGGTGATCTCGATCTTACAGATTACCGGGTAAGTCCATTGTATGGTGATTTTACCAAACTCGGTAAAATATCAATTTTTATAGGCACAAATGAGATTTTTATTGCAGATGCCCGTAAATTGAAGGAATCTTTAAAGCAACAAAATATTGGCTTCAACTACTTTGAGTACCCGGGTATGTTTCATGATTGGATTTTAATTTCAATTCTGAAAGAAACAAAGGATGCTATTAAAAAGATTGTTGATCGCTTATACTTTATGAACTGATAAACCTACCTGTTGGTATGCAGAAAAATAATAATTTTACCTTCACCCACATTTGCGGGCCAGGCCTCTTACCTCTGTTTACTAAAATCTTAAACCTATGAAAACCATGCAATATTGATGTGATACTTTTATAATTTAAAATAAATTGATAATGAGGGCGGGGGTTATAGGGCGAATTGACTTTAGGTTGCAAAATAATCAAGGCAATACAAATGAGTAAAATACTGATAACAGGGGCAACAGGAAACATTGGATTTCAGGTGATTCGGTTTTTAAGCAAATTTGATTCTTCAAACAAAATTGTTGCAGGGGTTCGAAATATCGGGAAAGCAAAAGATATTTTTAAGGATTTTCCAAATATACAATTTGTCCGATTTGATTTTGAAAACTCTGATACGTTTGAAAATGCCCTCACCGGTATTGATAAAGTTTTCCTTTTGAGGCCTCCTCACATATCGGATATTGAAAAGTATTTTAAACCGTTCATTTCTAAGATAATCACACACAACATTAATCAAATTGTGTTTTTGTCAGTTCAGGGGGCAGAAACAAGCAAAGTGATTCCACATAATAAAATAGAGAGGTTGATTATTGAATACGGACTACAATATATATTTCTGCGTCCTGGTTATTTTATGCAAAACCTGACAACCACTTTGGGTAATGACATAAGGATAAAACGAGAGATTATTTTACCTGCCGGTCACGCAAAATTCAACTGGATTGACATTTAAAATATTGGAGAAGCAGCAGCAATTTTGCTTGACAGATTTGATGAATATAAAAATCAAGCATATGAAATAACCGGATTGGAGAATGAGAATTTTAAAAAAGTAACATCATTGATAAACTCTGTAATTGACAATCCGATTAATTACAGAAATGTTAACCCTGTGAGTTTTTACCGGATTAAAAAACGAGATGGAATGGCAAACGGAATGATTATCGTAATGATTCTGCTGCATTTCCTGCCAAGGTTCCAGAAAGAACCAAAGATTTCGGATTTTTATGAGCGATTAACGGGGAAAAAACCATCTGACCTGAGAAGTTTTATTGAAAGAGAAAAGCGATATTTTGAGAAACAATGAATTAACCAAATTATTTTCTGATAAAACTCAGTGCACCAATCCGGTTCATTGTTCTCCAATTCTATTAATCCTAATATGAAATTTGTTTGATCTTTATCGCAGCAAATCTGATATTGATATATTATTTTAACGTTAAGTTTTTGCGGGCAAGGCATTCCGGGCTTTCAGTTTGTAAAATAATTCTTACATTTCACAGAACAATCAAATAGGTGTAAGGAATTGTAACAGAAACCAGTTGGCATTAAAGCAAATAGAATATATTCAAATTGTTTTTTACCCAAATGAAAACCGTAGTTTATTATTACTCGCACAAGGGCAGTAACAGGTTTTTAGCCCATAGAATTGCTAATGATTTGATGTGTGACATTGAAGAAATTAAACCCCGCCTGAATGCCCATTTATTGATGTTAATGGGTTTGAACCTCGGAAACCGAAAACTAAGGACAAATGTAGAAAATTACGATAGGGTTTTACTTTGCGGCCCTATTTGGATGGGAAAACTGATTATACCACTCAAAAATTTTATGAATAAGCATTCCAGTAAAATCGGCAAGTTAATTTTTGTAACCTGTTGCGGTAGTTCTTTCAAGGACAAGGACAACAAATTCGGTCATAATCTGGTGTTTAAACATGTAAGAGTTTTATTGGGTGATAAGTGTTTATATTGCGAAGCGTTTCCTGTCGATTTGTTTGCCCCTGCAGAGCTGAAAGAAGATCCTGCCGCATTCATGAAAGTGCATTTAAACCATGAAAACTTCCGGGGGGAGATCGTTAGTTTATACGAAAAATTTATCAGCAAGATAAAAGATGAAAATTCAGCAGATTAAAATCAAAGTAAAATATTCCCCTTAAGCAGGAACAAAAGCTAATACTTCAACCAACGTTTTGTAAAACAGCTTACAAAGCCATAATATGGAAAAAAGTTGATTTAATAAAATTTCCTTTACGAAATTGACACTTATACTCCCTGACCCACCTGCCAGGGAGTTTTTTTATAATCCGAATGTGGGGCAATTTTTCTTCTTAAGAAAAACGGGGGAGAGCAAGGCTTGCCCAGGATATACAGGCATGCACTGCCAAAAGGTCATACATAAAGTATAGCCGACGGTTAACTTGTGTAATATATTCATACGAAAAACATAAAATATCCGCCTGATACCTTTATATTTGGAAATAAATTGGTAATCCTGATAGAGTTATGAGTCGAACAGACATTATAGCCCATTTAAAAAAGTATAATTTTCAAAATAAAAAAAACAGATAAAGATGAACCGGGTCGCAGGCAAGCTACATGCTTGCATACAGGCAGGCATCTGATTAAATTATAAACAGATGAAAACAAAATTACTTTTTTTAATAATTCTTTCAACAGGAATTGTATTTGCTTGTAATTCTAATAATAAGCAAAAAAATCAGACAATAACAAAGCCCGATAATACTCTTATTGGCAAGTGGGTAAGGATTGGACAAACTGGTCCGATCAGCTTCGAGTTTAAAGACAATGGATTGATCGAAGCCGATTTTGGAAATGACCATACTGTTGATATTATTACACGATATGAATTATCGGGAGATACAATAAAATTTATTGACAAGGAAGGGCAAATGTGTGAAGGATATGGACAATACAAGGTTTACCAATCAGATTATTATGTATCCTTTGACCTGATCGATGACGATTGCAGCGGAAGGATAAAAACTACAATGGGATTCTGGACCAGACCTGATTTCAATGTTTTTTTAAAGACTCTTGATGATGAAATATTAAAATCGGCAAAGCCTGAATTATACTTAAACAGAGCGAGGATATATTTGGCAATAGGTATGACCAGGCTGGCAAAAGATGATTTCGATGAATATTTATTAACTGACACATTAAACGCAAGAGTTTACATAAACAGGGCCGGAACCAGATTTCCAAATGACTTGAATGGAGTAGTAAATGATTGTAATAAAGCCATATCGTTAGACCCAAATAATAAAAATGCTTACTTTCTTCGTGGATTAGCCCGATACGAATTGGGTGAAAAAGAGAACGGATGTGAAGACTTTAGTCAAGCAATTGAATTGGGTTTTTCCATATTGAGAATTGCAGAACATGAAAAATGTAATGAGTATTGGGATAAAAATAAATGAAACATGCATTTCTAACTGAATGAATTAATCAAATTTTTAAAAGTTGAAAAATCTGATTTTACTATTCATGGTTTTGATGCTTATCACTTCTTTTGAAAAGAACAAAGATTTTCCCGATAATGATTTACATCCGGTCAATTTTGTAAATCCTGATAAGAATTTAATAGATATTAATTCTGACCAGATCACTGACTTTGAAATTGAATACAAAGAGTATTCAACCCATGATATTCCATCGTCGTTTGGAAGTATTATCGGCTTCATAAATCCATTCATTTCATCCTGGCTTCTTTTTTACTGAACTGGGATAGCAATACACCCGTAAAAACAATAATCAGACCTGCAATATCCATAACCTGGACATTATCTCCAAAAGCAACCCACGCCATGAACATGGTTACCGGGGGCCCCAGGTAAAACAAACTGGCTACGCGGGTAGCGTCGATGCGTTCTATTAGCAGCCACATCAGGGCATATGCTCCCAGGGATACAGCAAGAATAAGCCAAACCATGGTATAAATAAATTCCGGCTCCCATTGGGTAGATAATTTTTCAATGAAAACAGCGGGTAATGCCAAAGCAAGAGTTGTTGCAATACTTTGATAAAACAGGGCCTGGTCAACGGGTAATTTATGGATTCCTTTTTTTACTTCCATCCGTCGCTGTATCAGACTTGCTGCGGTGATGCCTATAACAGATCCCAAAGGGATCAGATATCCAAAAACTGATGTAGAGCTCTGGAAATCCATTCGAAAGCTTACGGTGAGAACAACACCCAGAAAACCAATTACCACGCCCAGCCACTGGTAGAAATTTGTTTTTTCACCGGCAATCAAACCGGAAAATGCGGCCGTTGCCAGGGGTTGCAACGCAACTACCAAAGCTACAATTCCCGCCGGAACCTGGTAATCAAGTGCCAGCAATGCACACGCAAGCCACACGCCGTGAGCCAATACGCCAATGAGCATATTTGGAGCTGCTGCCTTCCAGCCAACCCATAGGAAACGGTTTCTTGCCATCAGGTACAAAACCATGACCAAAGTAAGCGTCAGGTAACGCCAAAAGAGCAAAGTGAAAGGTCCTGCGTATTGAAGTCCGTATTCTGCTCCTATAAATCCCGAATTCCATAAAAAAACAAATCCTATAGCTAAAAAAAGTGTGGTTCTTTTCATCATAACAGGAAGTATTTCGGCTTTTATACCGGTTATGGCCTGCAAATTTATAGATATTGGTTATTCTTATCAACTTTTCCCGTAATTCAATAAGATTATGGGAATAAAGAATCCGAAAGATATTCATATAAAAAGCATTAAATAATCGCCTGATATTTTTATATTTGGAAAAATTATGAATCACTTTTAGGTTGTGAGACGAATTGACTTGTTTTATTCATAAAGAAATATTTTGAATAAAGGGCTGGTTGAATCCAGTCGGTTTTGAATATGTTAATGATTTTTATATTGTAAAATATTTTTAATATGACATCAAAAATATTCTTTTTCCTTTTTGTGATATCTTTTTCATTTTTCAGTTTGTTGCCGGGTTGTAAAAAAAAGGTTACTTTGCCATCAGTAGAAACTTCTGAAATACTTGCAACTACCACAACCAGTATTTATGTAATGGGCAGAGTTACCGATAATGGAGGCTCTGAAATTACGGAAAAGGGCTTTGTCGGATGTACCATTCCGGATCCTTCTCTTCAAAGGCATACCTATTTAACTGATGTTGGTGGTGGTGGTGGTTATTTTGAAAGGATTATTTCAAATGTACCATCCGGTACCTGGTACTTTAAGGCCTATGCTATTAATGAAGCTGGCTTTGCGTATAGCGAAGAAAAAGTGATAAATACCCTTGAAGAATCACTGTGTTATGAGTTCACAATGGAGCAGGATGATTATGCATATATCGTTGACATTGATCCCATACCTCATGAAGTTTACGATGATTTCGGGTATTACTACGGGGCCAGTGCTTTTTACATGAATTTTGATTTCCGGCTACAATCTCTTCGTTTGAATAAAGATAGCGAGGGTAACTACCTTGATCCTGAACTGGGAGATATTTATGATAAACAGGGAATGGATGCCGCCATTAATGAAATGTATAACCGGTTGTTATATGATGGTCTTATTGAATTACTAAGACAAAGTTACCCCAATGCACAGCCTGAACAAGGGGAGCATGAAATAGAATACACTATTGAATTTGAAACTTTTCATGAAAACTGGATAAGAAAAAATCCTGTGGCTACATACAGGTGCACAGCAAGCGGCAATCCGCCTGATTTTGAGTTGATAGAATGGGATTTATAATGATTTAGTCATTGCATTGAAAAGCAAAAAAAGTTAGCATTGTATAAACTCTTGAACTTAATTAATCATGAAGTATTTGATCAGTTTATTTTTAGTCTTTTATTTTGCTGGATTATCGGCACAATCAGAACAAAACTTTATTCTGAATACCAATATAGGCTACAATTATGCATACGAGGACAAAGCTGATGATTATCCATTTGACATGTATAGTGTGCCCCGCGATAAAACAATTAATAACCTGGAGTTCTCTGTTGCCATTGGAAAAAAATTTAAATCGAATTTTTATTACGGAATTGGATTCGCTTTGAACTTACAAAAAACTGAAGTGTATCCTGGTATTAATAAACCATACTATGATAGTGAGTTCGGATATTACTACCGATCTTATAATAATGTATTTAAAGATTATGTTTACAGCCCGTTAGTATACTTGCAATACATAACGAATCTTGGTGAAAGATTTAAGATGACGGTAACCCTTATTTCTCAATATGACTTCGAAAAATCATTCGCCAAATTTACCAGGTACGAACCTGTTTCTTTCGAAAACTATACTACAAGCGTCAATACTGATGAGTCGAAACGGGAGTATATCAGTGCCCTTTTGGTACCGGGATTCAAATTGAATCTTTACAAAAGTTTTGGCATGAATGTATCTTTCGGATCAATGGCATACAGAATCAAAACCGCAGAATCCTTATTACCCGATATTAAAAAATCCAGAGAATTTGCAATTGATTTCAAACCCGAAAACTGGACGCTGGGGTTTCATCTTTACTTCTGATTGTTCTTGTGTAATCTGCTCACTTAATGGAGAATGTATTAACACCGTATATATCAACCTTTCGTTTAATTCAATAAAAACAATTATATTATAAAAGATGTTATTTATTGGTAATTTTATTTCATTCTACCCTTTGTCGATTTAGATAATATCATTATCTTTGCGCTCCTGAAATAAAACCTCATAATACTTCGAAATACAATGGCAAAGAAATCAAAAGAAGCAAGATTACAGGTTATCCTGGAATGCACTGAGCACAAAAACAGCGGGATGCCCGGAACTTCAAGGTACATAACCAAGAAAAACAAAAAAAATACTCCCGACAGGCTTGAACTGAAAAAGTACAATCCTATTTTAAGAAAAATGACTGTTCATCGCGAAATAAAATAATTTAAATTATGGCAAAGAAAGTAGTTGCAACACTGAAAACCGACACCGGAAAAGGACACGCAAAAGTTATCAAAATGGTGAAATCACCCAAAACCGGTGCTTATGCTTTTGAAGAAGATATCGTAGACGCCGATAAGGTAAAAGAATATTTTGCTAAGAAATAATGATATCCCGCATTTTAGTTATGCAGGATTGATTATATAGATCGCTTTAAAAGGGAAAGACTTCCGGAGATGTAAAAATTTCGGAAGTCTTTTTTCATTAAATTTATACAATTATAATTTTTTCGGGGTGCTTCAAACATCAGTCAACAACTGATATAAATTGAATAAAAAATGGGATTATTTGATGTATTTTCCAAAAATAAAGAGGAAAAACTGGATCAGGGTTTATCCAAAACCCGTGAAACTTTTTTCTCGAAGCTGGGCAAAGCAATAGTGGGTAAGTCAGTTGTTGATGCCGATGTACTCGATAACCTTGAAGAAGTGCTTGTAACATCCGATGTGGGTGTTTCCACCACGCTAAAGATCATTGAAAGGATTGAAGAGAGGGTTGCACGAGATAAGTATATGGGTACCGAAGAACTCAACAAAATTCTGAAAGAAGAAATTTCAGCTCTTCTTGCTGAAAATAAAAATATTGATTTTACCGATTTTGGGATTGAAAATATTGAAGGACCTTATGTAATTATGGTTGTGGGTGTGAATGGTGTGGGGAAAACCACAACCATAGGCAAACTTGCGCATAAATTCAAAGCTGCCGGCAAATCGGTTGTTTTGGGTGCTGCCGATACATTCAGGGCAGCTGCTGTGGATCAGCTCACCATATGGTCGGAAAGGGTAGGTGTGCCTGTTGTATCGCAGGGCATGGGTACCGATCCTGCATCAGTGGCTTTTGAAACGGTTTCCTATGCAAAACAGCACAATGTTGATGTGGCCATTATCGATACTGCTGGCAGACTACACAATAAGGTAAACCTGATGAACGAACTATCCAAGATCAAGCGGGTAATGCAAAAACATATACCTGAAGCACCCCACGAAATACTGCTTATTCTTGACGGTTCAACGGGGCAAAATGCCTTTGAACAGGCCCGGCAATTTACCGCTACCACCGAAGTAAATGCTCTTGCCATTACCAAGCTCGATGGCACTGCAAAAGGGGGAGTAGTTATCGGTATAAGCGATCAGTTTCAGATTCCGGTTAAATACATCGGTGTAGGAGAAAAAGTTGACGATTTGCAGATCTTCGACAGGGAAGCCTTTGTGGAAACGTTGTTTAATGGGTAGGGAGGGAGACGAGAGTAAATCCGAATATCAAAATCCGAAGCACGAATATCGAACCGAGGCGCAGACGAGCTCAGCGAAGCTAAATTAGAAACGCCAAACCCATTAACAAAATAACATCCCCCCGACCCCCTTGAAAGGGGGAGTAGACCAGTAGAAGCTTAACGAACCCAATAACCCATTAACATCAAACCTCATACCCCTTACCCCAGCCAATGCCTGAAAAAAAACACATTAACATTATCACCCTGGGTTGTTCCAAAAACCTGGTAGATTCAGAAAAGATCCTGGGTCAGTTGCAGCATGGTAATTTTAAAGTGAGCCATGATGCTGACGGGCCGGCTGATATTGTGGTGATCAATACCTGCGGATTTATTCACGATGCCAAAGCTGAATCCATCGATACCATCCTGCAGTATACTGAAGCCAAAAAGCAAGGACTGGTAAGTGAAGTGATTGTTACCGGTTGTCTTTCGCAACGATACAAAGAGCAACTAAAAAGAGAAATCCCCGAAGCCGATGCATGGTTTGGTGTTGATGACCCGCAGGATTTGTTTGCCTATCTGAAACAAAAATATTCACATGAAACACAGGAACGCTATATTACCACTCCTTCACACTATGCCTTTTTAAAAATTGCTGAAGGTTGCGACCGCACCTGCTCTTTTTGTGCCATACCGCTTATCAGGGGAAGATTTAAATCGCGCACCATAGAAAGCCTGGTGAAGGAAGCCGGGCAACTGGCTGACAAAGGAGTAAAAGAGTTGCTTTTAATCGCCCAGGACCTTACATATTACGGGTATGATCTGGAGAAACGTTCCATGCTGCCCGATTTACTGCGGTCACTCATCCCCGTTAAGGGGATTGAATGGATTCGGTTGCATTATGCATATCCCCAAAATTTCCCAGCTGAAGTCATCGTACTAATGGCA
>JBHEOF010000031.1:16570-21533 GCA_046261715.1 Bacteroidales bacterium | reverse complement strand
TTGATATCATGGCTTCTGAACCTAAAATCTGCCGATACCTGGATATTCCGTTGCAGCACATCAATAATGACATATTAAAATCCATGCGCCGCAGTACTGACAAAGCTACTACGCTTCAATTGCTAAGCGATTTTCGCAAAAAGATTCCCGATGTGGCATTACGCACTACATTACTCGTAGGCTATCCCGGCGAAACCAAAAAAGAGTTTGAAGAACTCCTGGAATTTGTCAGGAACACCCGTTTCGAACGGCTGGGTGTGTTTACCTATTCTGCCGAAGAAGGAACCCGTGCTTTTGCCCTGAAAGATACTGTAAGCCAGAAGGAAAAGGAACGCAGGGCAGAGGCAATCATGGAACTGCAGCAAGGTATTTCGCTGGAATTAAACCAGGAAAAGGTAGGGAAGGTATTCCGGGTACTTATTGACAAGGAAGAGAGTGATTATTTTGTGGGCCGCACCGAATATGATTCACCTGAAGTGGATAATGAAGTGTTCATCAAAAAAGTTTCCAGGATACAAACAGGTGAGTTTTATGATGTGAAAATCATTTCGGCTGCAGAATTTGAATTGTATGGGGATTTATTTTTATAATCCACAGGCATACAAATAATTGCAAAGTTCTTAAACAAGTTTATCTATAAGCATCTTTACGATGACTGATTCTTAAAACTACAATTGTAAGTATATCGTTCTCAATTGTATAAAGAATTCTGTATTTCCCTTGCCTGACTCTATATCCATCTCTTCCTTTTAGTTTTTCATACCCTTGTGGTCTGGGATTATTTGCCAGATTTAGGATTTTTCGTTTTACAGCTTTGTAATCGACTGGAGGTAATTTTTCGAGCTGCTTTATTGCTCCACGCAGAATTTTAATTTTCCAAATCATCTCTTTTGGCTTCTATTTCCTTAAAAGCCTCTTCTGCCACTACAGATTCTTCCTTACTGCTTATAGCTTTATCGTACGATTTAATATCTTCAAGTTCTTCAATGTTTTCAATCATTTTTTTATAATCCTTTAAAGAGATAATTACACTGACTTTCCGACCATTTTCATCTGTAATATATTGTGTTTTCATAAGATTTTGAAATCAGATTTCTGTTGAATAAGCTTAAACTAAAAACAAAAATAACTCAAAATCTGTAATTTATCAACTTTGAATTTTGTATTGATTAAATCAAAATGCACATATCTTAAAAAGCAAATAAATAGATGCAAAAAAGGCCGCCGGATTTCCGGCGGCCTTTTTTCATATATAACAGAACAATGATTATTCCTGTTTTGAGAAGTCCATTGCAGTATAGCGCTTATAATTGTTGTAACGCCATTTTGCATTTTCTTCGGCAGCTTTGAAGAGTTCTTTTGCTTCTTTTGGGAAGGCTTTCTTCAGTGAGCTGTAGCGTACCTCGCTCGACAGGAAGTCCTGGAACTTACTCCAGTCTGGCTCTTTGGAGTCGAGCTGGAACGGGTTCTTTCCTTCTGCTTCAAGCATGGGGTTGTAACGATACAATTGCCAGTATCCTGCTTCAACAGCATCTTTGGTCTGCTGTTGTGTAGCACCCATACCGTTTTTCAAACCGTGATTGATACAGGGCGAGTATGCAATGATAACAGAGGGTCCGGGATAGGCTTCTGCTTCGCGGATGGCTTTCAGATATTGATTCTGATTGGCACCCATACCTACCTGGGCAACATATACGTATCCATAGCTCATGGCCATTACGCCAAGGTCTTTCTTGCGAACACGCTTACCGGCAGCGGCAAACTTGGCAACAGCACCCACAGGAGTTGATTTGGATGCCTGACCGCCTGTATTTGAGTAAACCTCGGTATCCATAACCAGCATATTGATATCTTCACCGGAAGCAATCACATGATCAAGGCCACCATAACCGATATCGTAAGCCCAACCGTCGCCACCAAATACCCAGACAGATTTTTTTACAAGGTATTGTTTAAGTGCCATGATGTCTTTGGCAATCTGATTCTTCTCACCTTTCAGAGCTTCTACAACTTTTTCAGAAGCTTCTTTATTTTTTGAAGCATCTTCCTTGCTGTCGAGCCATCCTTTAAAAGCTTCTTTGGTTTTTTCCTTCATATCATCAGCTTCCATTCCGGCTTCCATGAAACGTGCAATTCTCTCGCGAATCTTGGCTACTCCGGTTGCCATACCAAATCCATACTCGGCATTGTCTTCAAAGAGTGAATTTGCCCATGCCGGACCTTCGCCTTTGCTGTTGATGGTGTAAGGTGTTGCCGGGGCTGAACCACCATAAATGGAAGAACAACCTGTGGCATTGGCTACCATCATACGGTCGCCGTAAAGCTGCGTGATAAGCTTAATGTAAGGTGTTTCACCGCAACCGGCACATGCGCCGCTAAATTCAAACAAAGGTTGTGCGAACTGACTGTTTTTAACAGATTGTTCTTTGGTAAGAATAGTGTCTTTATATGTAACATTCTTAATGATCTTATTCCAACGATCATCTTCGTGCATTTGTGATTCGAGTGACTTCATGATGAGTGCTTTCTCAGGAGCAGGACAAACATCAACACAGTTACCGCAACCCGTGCAATCAAGCGGGCTTACCTGCATACGGTATTTATAACCTGCCAGTTTTCCTTTGGTAATTTCGATAACCGGAACATCATCTCCCAGTTTTTTCATCTCATCATCATCCATAAGGAAAGGACGGATTACAGCATGCGGACAAACATATGCGCATTGATTACACTGGATACAATGTTCGAGCTGCCATTCAGGAGCATGAACTGCAATACCCCGCTTCTCATAAGCAGTAGTGCCTGCAGGGAAGGTTCCGTCTTCACGGTTGAGGAATGCACTTACCGGCAGATCATCACCTTTCTGCGCATTGATGGGGAACACAATATCACGAATAAACTCAGGAACGTCATCACGTTTCTTCGCAGGTTTCACATCCATCTTTTTCCATTCAGCAGGAATTTTAATTTCTGTAACTTTTTCTCCACCTTTATCTACTGCAGCATTGTTCATATTCACAATGTCTTCCCCTTTCATTCCATATGATTTCTGGATGGCGTCTTTCATTTCTTTTACGGCATCCTTGTATGGGATTACTTCTGCCACTTTAAAGAAGGCTGACTGCATAATTGTATTGGTGCGGTTACCCAGTCCGATTTCTTCAGCAATAGAAGTAGCATTGATGATATAAAATTTAATATCATTTTCTGCCAGGTATTTCTTCATGTGGTCGGGCAGACGTTTTTTGGTTTCCTCTTCATCCCATATAGAGTTGAGCAGGAAAATACCCCCTTTTTTAAGTCCTTTTAGCATATCATATTTTTCGAGATATGCCGGCACGTGGCAAGCTACAAAGTCTCCGGCATTAACCAGATAGGGCGAACGAATGGGTGAATCACCAAAACGAAGGTGAGAAACAGTAATACCCCCCGACTTTTTAGAGTCGTAGCTGAAGTATCCCTGTGCAAATTTATCGGTAGAGTCTCCGATGATCTTGATTGAGTTTTTATTGGCACCCACCGTACCATCGGAACCCAGTCCGTAAAATTTGGCGGCATAATTTCCTTTCGGAGATACATCAACCTCTTCACCCAACGGCAGGGATTTAAAAGTAACATCGTCATTGATACCCACAGTAAACTGATTCTTGGGTTCATTCATCTTACTGTTTTTAAACACTGCAATGATATGACGCGGAGTAGTATCTTTAGAACTTAAACCGTAGCGGCCACCGTAAATTTCAGGTGCATTTTTCTTACCGTAATATACTTCGCGAAGATCCATATATAAAGGATCACCGTTGGCACCGGGTTCTTTGGTACGGTCAAGTGCTGTAATTCTTTTAACGGTTTTGGGCATAACTTTCAGCAGGTATTTTGCTGAGAAAGGCCTGTACAGGTGAACACTTATCAAACCAACCTTTTCACCTTTTTCAACCAGATAATCGATGGTTTCTTTGATGGTTTCGGTAATTGAACCCATAGCAACAACTACATGTTCGGCATCATCGGCACCATAGTATGAAAAGGGGTGATATTCGCGTCCGGTTATTTTGGTAATTTGCTTCATGTAATCTTCTACCATATCAGGAAGAACATCGTAAAAACGGTTGGCTGCTTCTCTTGACTGGAAGTAGATATCGGGGTTTTGTGCAGTACCGCGGGTTACCGGATGCTCAGGGTTCAAAGCACGATCGCGGAACTCCTGAAGGGCTTCCCAATCGATAAATTCTTTTAAAGTATCCTGGTCAGCAGCTTCCACTTTTTGTATTTCGTGGGAAGTACGGAATCCGTCAAAGAAATGCAGGAAAGGTACTCTTGATTTTATTGCAGCCAGGTGAGCGATAGGAGCAATGTCCATAATTTCCTGAACACTGCCGGTAGCCAGCATGGCGAAACCTGTCTGGCGGGTACTCATAACATCGCTATGATCACCAAAAATAGAAAGTGCCTGGGCAGCAAGGCTGCGGGCAGAAACATGAAATACTCCGGGGAGCAACTCACCCGAAATTTTGTACATATTAGGAATCATCAGTAACAATCCCTGCGATGCAGTATATGTGCTGGTAAGGGCACCAGCCTGAAGAGAACCGTGAACAGCTCCTGCTGCGCCGGCTTCCGATTGCATCTCAACCAATTTTACTTCTTCTCCAAAAATATTCTTGCGTCCCTTGGCAGCCCACTCATCTACATTTTCAGCCATATTGGAAGATGGTGTAATGGGATAGATTGCTGCTACCTCGCTAAACATGTAAGCAACATGTGATGCCGCGTAGTTACCATCACAAGTAATGAAATTTTTCTTTTTTGTCATAATTATATTATTTAAAAACAGTCTAAATATTAGGCATTTAGCTATATCTGATTCACGGCGCAAAATTACTAAAAATACTCCGAGAAATCAGCAATAGCAGCTTATTTATAACGATTTCAAACAAGAAGAAAATGAGAGTTGTTAATTGAA
>JBHEOF010000031.1:13962-16560 GCA_046261715.1 Bacteroidales bacterium | reverse complement strand
TGGGGATCCAGATCGATAAATGGTGCCAGTATATTTTGAAACTTCACAAACAATCTGGTTCTCTTGATTTTACCGCTCCAGAATACATCCAGCAAAAATTTATCGCGTGCTACATGATCTTTCTGTGCATAAAATGAGCGGGTAACAGGCATCCATGACATGGCCCGGTAGCCGGTATTGAAATGAAAGTCGATACCAAGCCTGTTAACAAGCGCACCATCAAAAAAGGATGCATTAATATACAAAGAGTGGTAGCTGATAAAAGCAGGGTAATCTTCAAATTGTGAACTGGTACTATATTGATAAATTCCATGGTTTCTGAATCCAAATCTTCCCTCTTCAATATCGCTGTATGCCCCAAGGCTTATGAATCCGAATCCTGAATTGTTCTGCACGGGTAAAGCATCGCGGTTCATATATACCATATTATTGAGCAGATAATAATTTCCTTCCAGCTTTAACCATGGGGTTTTCAGCTTTCCGCGCAGATTAAGCACCTGCATCTTGTTAAAATTGTTTTCCCAGCTGATGGAATTGCTTCTGAAATTATTGTAAAAATAGGGAGCTTCCATGTTGGCAACCCTTAATAGCCCTTCCAGGTTATAATTTCTTTCGGGCCGGCCCAGTGTGACATAGCCTACGGCATGAAAATCTTCATCATTATAACCGCCAACGGTTACATTGGCAAACCCACCGAATGACAAAAACCGCGACTGATCACTCTTCAGTTCAATGCCCTGAATGAGTTCATTATAATTTTCTTTATCATAGTAAAATAATGGTTCATTGACGGTGTCAAAAAGCGGCTGATCATCAGGAAACCATGGTTGCTGTATGGTATTGATACTATGCTGGAGAAATACTTTAAAATTAAACGGGAAATTACCCCTGCCGCTTTCCAGTGGAAAATTCGACCAAGATACTTCATTCCAGATTTTATGAATCACAGTTGAATCAAAAGTACTTTGCGGATAAGCTGGCTCAAAATCATAAAATAGGTAGGGAGAAGATACATCAACAAGAAATGGCTTATAATCATAAAAGGGGTAAGGAGAAGTTTCATCAACAAAAACATAGGAGTTTCTTGAATAGGTAAATCCATGATTGATTCTTCCCAGATTAATAAATCTGCCTTCATTGATTGAATCGCGGCCGGCATAAAATCCTGTTTGGTAAAAATGCCGCAAATTTATGGAAACATCCCTGTACCATGATTCGGCTGAGTAAAGGTAAACGCTGTCGCGCAGTTCATTTTCTTCAAAGGCTTCCGGGTTTATCAATCCGCCGCTTTCCTGGTTTCTTACCCTGTTGATAATAAAACTGCCAAGTGCCTGGTATCTTTTGGTGGGGTGCAGATAATCAGCTGTAAGGTAAAGATTTACATTTCGTGCACTCAGCCTGGTGAATGCGCCGGGTGAGTTGATCACCCTGTATTGAAATCCCGCATAGAATGTTTCGTGAAGTTGCTGGGCATGTTTGGCATAAAATAATTGCTCACGGTTATCTCCGGTAACCAATGAAAGATCGGTAAATGTATATTTGGGACGGTAAAAACGCAGGTGATCATGGTGGAAAAGATAGTGTCCGTAAATCCTTTCATGCCCGTGGTCCAGACCCGTTGAAAGCTTTGGGTCGAACTTCAGGGGTCGGTAAGTATGGCCTGGGTTACCCTTGGTTGCGTATAACAAACCAGCTTGTACAGCATAATCATAATGATGAAAATCAAGAAGTGTTGTATCCACAAAGTTGGGTTCAAGCTGGAACGGATTCTCCAGTTGTTCCTGGGTATACCATGGTATTCTTAATGAAAGTGTTTCATCTTCTTTATCAATGGTTTGAGGTTGTGGAGGTAAAACAGGTAAAGTATCGATGGTGGGTAAAGTATCTGATTGCAGATCATCACGCCAGGGAAGGGTATCGTTAGGATTGAAAATTACATTTTCAGGTCTTACCGTATCTTTCAGGCTTTTGCCAGGATCTTCTGCAGCCCTGACCGGCATTAAAAACAGGCTTATGAAACACAGACTAAAAAACAGGATTATGCTGAGAATTGCTTTGCGCATCGGCTTTTGTATCGGCGGCTAAAAATTCTGATTAACAATACGACTCCGGAAAACGAGCCAAAATTACTAAAATAAACGTAAAAAAGAGGTCCGCATTATATATTATAACGCAGAACTCTTTTTTATACGTAAAAGAACCAAAAGATTATTCTTTAAGCCATTTATCGAGCCATTTAAAAAATTCTCTTTGCCAGAGGATACTGTTTTGCGGGGTAAGAATCCAATGGTTCTCCTCAGGATACACTATCAGGCGGCTTGGAACTCCTTGTAGCTGAGCTGTATTAAATGCCTGCATACCTTCTGACAACGGAACACGATAATCTTTGGCACCATGAATTACCATGATGGGTGTGTCCCAGTTACCTACAAAACGGTGGGGAGATGAGTTGTAGCTTTCCGGGCGATCTTCGGCCCAGTAAGGTCCGCCAATATCGTGATTTGCAAAAAACATTTCTTCCGTTGTGCCATACCAGCTTTCAAAATTAAACATTCCGGAATGGGCAATAAAAGCGTTGAACAGCCCATTGTGGTTACC
>JBHEOF010000031.1:0-13927 GCA_046261715.1 Bacteroidales bacterium | reverse complement strand
TTTTGACCGCCATAATCCTGGCTGATCTGGTCGTTCCATTCCTGACCAAAGGTGGGTAAGCCCCTGCGGTTGGGAGCAATTATTATGTAATCATGAGCCGCCATGATCTGGAAATTCCAGCGATAAGAGAAAAACTGGCTCACTGCACTCTGCGGGCCACCACCACAGTAAAGCAAGGCCGGATATTTCTTCTCAGGATCGAAGCCGGGAGGATAAATCACCCAGACCAGCATTTCTTTGCCGTCGGTGGTTTCAATCCAGCGCTGTTCAATATTCCCCATCTCAATTTTATCAAAAACAGGGCGGTTTACATCGGTAAGCTGCACCTGGGCGCCATCCGCAGGGTTCACCCTGAATATTTCAACGGGTGATGACATGCTCATACGCTCTCCCACAAGATAATTGCCTGCAACAGCCAGGGAGTTGTAATTGTGCCAGCCATCGGTGATCGGATTGATCTGGCGGGAGGCCATGTTGAGTTTATACATTTGATAGGTGGCATGATGTCCGCTGATGAAATAAAGGGTTTTGCCATCAGGCGACCAGGAGAAACTGCCGGAACTCTGATCAAAACCTTCGGAATAGTCAATCCAGCTTCTATCAGTCATATCCATAATCAGAATGCGACTTTTATCCGATTCAAAACCCGGTGTTTCCATGCTTTCCCATGCCATAAACCTACCGTCTGGCGAGAAAGCGGGATTGCGGTCGTAACCCTGGTTGAAAGGGGTGAGGTTGGTTGTTTGGCGGGTATTAAGATCGTAAAGGTAAATGTCAGAGTTGGTACTTACAGCCCTTTCCTTACCCACTTTTTTCTTTGCAGTATACGCAAGTGCATTGCCATCGGGTGTCCAGCTGATCTGGCCTATGCCACCAAAGGGAGGCATAGGTGAATCCCAGGGTTCACCTTCCATGATATCATAATACCGGCCGGTACTACCGTTGCTGTAAGGCGAAATGAAAATGTGGCTGTAGGAATAATCGTGCCAGCGGTCCCAGTGACGGTACATAAGATCATCGTAAATCAATACGTTGGAAAGAGGCAGATCGGGATGCATATCGTGCGGATCTTCTTCCACTTTTACCCTTTTGGTAAAATATACATGCCGCATATCGGGGCTGTATTCAAAACCTGTTACACCGCCGGATACATTTGACACCTGCAGCGGATTGCGACCATCGGGGTCCATCTCCCAGATCTGCACAGTTCCGGTTTTTGAACTCAGGTATCCTATTTTTCTGCCATCGGGCCGCCACATCACATTTGATTCGTTTTCAGGGCTGTTGGTAAGATTGCGGGGTTGGCCGCCTTCCACAGGAATGATATAGATATCCCTTGCGGCTTTATTGGATTCCACATCATAATTAGTAATGGTAAAAAGGATTTGCGTACCATCGGGCGAAACCTGCATGCCACCCACACGACCAAATTCCCAAAGGGTTTCGGGTACCATGGCTTGCTTCTGGGCATATCCTGCCTGAATTACAAAAAATAACGCTGTAATAAATACTACAGTAAATTGTTTCATATTCCTATATTTTTAATTTGTGAAATGGATGATTTTTATTTTGGGCTGTAAAAATAGCAGGAAAAAATAAATTGCATTACAAAAAAACGGATGTTTTGAAAACAAATGTATTGTCTACTTACCGGAAAGCCATCGTAAGGAGACGCGCCGTTATGCGCGTCTCTGAAGGATTTCGGTGGGGGTGTATGGGAGACGTGCCGCGTAGGCACGTCTCTACAACGGGTTACCATTGAAAATACCGGTCATCTCTCCAAATTTCGGGTGCAGCTTTCAAAAGAATCTCTTACCTTAGCTTTCTTTCCTAACAAACTGCTGATATATTACAGATGAAGCTTTCCAACCAAATCCGCCAGGAGCTTTCTCTCCAACTTCTTACCAGTAATGCACTGGATCAGGGGCTTGATCAATTGCATTCTATTGCACAGGATTACTCTGAAGATATAACTTCACCAGGTTTTTTTAAAGACATAAAAAGATTTTTACTGGCCAGCAATGCAAAGAAGTTTTTCAATAAGGATATGCCTGCAACAGACTATCTGAAGTCGGATTCAGGCATGACTGAAAAAGTCATTAAGTTTGCCGCAAACCGGCACAAAGATGAATTTCGCGATTCGGGATTTCCTTACCTGGCGCATGTGCTGAGTGCGGGGTTTTTACTGGCCCGGCTGGGATTTCCCAAAGAAATTGTTTTTGCAGCTATGCTTCATGATTCTGTTGAGGATACGGGGGATAAGAATAAAATTCTCAATGAGCTTTATGCATTAAGTCCTGCAGTGGCATGGTATGCATATAGCGTTTCGGGCACCGATACGAAAGATGCAGTGGAGAAAGACCTTATGCTCACGGAAAAGATCAGGCACTTTGCTGCAAATGCAGGGAATGTATTTCCAAAAGCCATAAAATGTGCCGATGGCATTGCCAATTTGTATGATGTCGAATTTATGCAGGCCCGCGACGGACGAGATGCAACGGAGCGTCAACTCAGATTTCTGAAACAGTCTGAAAATGAAATTCTTCCCTTTGCCCGTGAAGTGGATGCCGGCGAAGTTATAAGGGTAAAAAATAAAGAGAAGGCCTTTTCTCTGGAAGAATATGTAAAGGATACCATAGATTTTAAACTAAGTCTGGTTAAGGCCGGATGATCATTTAAAAATGATTCTTTTCTTGCCTGGTGATCCTTCCATTTTTTCGTAAGATTTATATTTAGCACTCAATCTTAATAAGTCAGTATAATTCCGTACTTTTGCAAAAGCTATTGAAAAACACCGGGTTCGGGTAAAGAGTTTCTGGTTCCATTCAATACCTGATCTTTTAATCTTTGCCTGAAACAGAATATATTTTTTCAGTTGATGTATTTTCAGAATATCCTGGTAATTATTCAGGAAGCTGACAGTGCCCGTACTTACAAATAAAATCCAGATTATTCATTAAAATTATTTCAGAAAAAACTATGGGAAGATCACAACAATCCTTTAACAAAAAAGAAGTTGAAAAGAAAAAACGTAAAAAGAAACTTGACAAGGAAAAGAAAAGAGAAGAGCGCCAATCCGGCTCAGAAAAAGGCAAAAGTCTTGATGACATGATCGCCTATGTTGATGAGCATGGCAATATTACTGACACACCACCCGATCCGGAAGATCGAAAGAAAAATGAAGTAGATGTGGATGACATTATGATCAATGTTCCCAAAAAAGAAGAACTTGAAGAAGTTGATAAAGTAAGATTAGGTACTATTACCTTTTTTAATGATTCAAAAGGCTACGGATTTATTAGAGACCTGAACACAAAAGAAAGTATTTTTGTACATATAAATGGACTTATCGATCCTGTAAAAGAAGGAAATAAGGTAAGTTTTGAAACCGAGAGAGGTCACAAAGGATTGAATGCCATAAAAGTAAAGCTGGCAGATTAAACCAGGAGTTTAAATATTTGCAGGTGCCTGATAAATGGATCAGTATCCTGCAGCCTGACCATCTTTGCGTGATTCAGATGCCCCGTAATAGACTTCATTGACCTTATCCCACATGATAGCCTGGTAACCGCCAAACGGACCTACGGTCCATTGCATTCTGTGTCCTTTTTGCATGAGTTCACGAATTGTTTCATAGGGAAAACCAGACTCCAGCATGAGTACACCACCATTGTTCATTTCCTGTCCGGTGGGTTCCGATGAACCGGAATGATAGATCCTGGGTGCATCTCCGGCTTCCTGCAGGTTCATTCCGAAATCGATCATATTCACCACGATCTGTGCATGTCCCTGGGGTTGCATATCGCCACCCATCACACCAAAACTCATAAAGGGTTCACCATCTTTGGTTATGAAACCCGGAATGATGGTATGGAACGGTCTTTTGCCGGGTTCGAAGGTGTTAAAACGATCGGGCTGCAGAGTAAAACCTTCTCCGCGGTTCTGCAATACGAAGCCTAGTCCGGGAGGCGTCATTCCGCTTCCCATACCGCGATAATTGCTCTGAATGAGCGAAACCATATTGCCATCTTTATCGGCAACAGTTAAATATATGGTATTGGGTCCTTCGGGAATACCCGGATCATAGCGGCGGGCAGCGCGGTCAGGATTGATCAGTTCTCTTCTTTCAGCTGCATATTCTTTAGAGATCAGTTTTTCAACAGGCACCGGACTGAAATCCATATCGGCATAATACCATGCACGGTCTTCGTAGACCAGTTTTTTGGCTTCCACAAAAAGATGAATGTACTCCGGGCTGAACAAATCCATTGATCCAATATCATATGCTTCAAGAATATTGAGTATTTGCAGCACGGCAATACCTTGCCCGTTGGGCGGAAGCTGCCATACATCGTATCCACGGTAATTGGTTGATACCGGTTCTATCCACGTGCTTGTGTGAGCAGCCATATCCTCGTAACTGAGAAAACCACCATTTTCTTTAATATAGGCACCAATGGTGTGGGCAATATCACCTTTATAAAAGGCATCTCGTCCTTCGCGTGCCAGGGTTTCATAAGTATTAGCCAGTAAGGGGTTTTTGAAAATCTCTCCCTTGGCCGGCATACTGCCATCAGGCATATATGTTTCTTTAAAATTGGGATAATGGCCGATACGGCTTACCGAACGGTCAAGGTAATAAGCAATCAGTTCTGTAACAGGAAAACCATTTCGGCCGTAGTCAATTGCCGGCTGCAGTATGGTTTCCATATCGAGTTTACCAAATTTATTATGAAGTTCAAACCAACCGTCAACTGCACCGGGCACACTTACCGGCAATGCACCGAAAGAAGGGATATACTCGTAACCTTGTTCAATGAAATATTCACGGGTAAGGCTTTTAGGCGAGCGTCCGCTGGCATTTAGCCCATGTAATTTTTGGGTTTCAGCATCCCAGATGATGGCAAAAAGGTCACCGCCAATTCCGCAACCGGTAGGTTCCATAAGCCCGAGCATGGCATTGGCCGTAATGGCGGCATCCACAGCACTGCCACCTTTCTTTAATATATCAAGCGCCGCCTGGGTGGCGAGGGGATGACTGGTGGCAACCATTCCATTCTGTGCAATTACCTCAGAGCGGGTAGCAAAATTGCGACCTGTAACACGATCCTGTGCCATCAAAGTATTTTGAAATATAAGAAATAATAAAGCTATCAGGATTAAATGATGTATTTTCATAATTGATTTTGATTTTTGAGGTTTTGTTAATGCACGAATTTAATAATTTTTTATGCTCAGCGTTTTTTATTTTATTTTTGATGTAAGAAAAAATGAACAATTACTTAAAATTTAACCAATATAAAAACTATGGATATCAGTAAGATTTTCGAAAATAACGAAAAATGGATTGAAGAAAAGCTGAAGCTTGATAAGGAATATTTTAAGAAATTATCAGAAGGTCAAAGTCCTGAAGTGTTATATATAGGCTGCTCTGACAGCAGGGTTACTGCCGAAGACCTTATGGGGGCGCAACCGGGTGAAGTTTTCGTACACCGTAATATTGCCAATATGGTTTCCAATACTGATTTGAATGTACAAACTGTTATCAACTTTGCAGTACGGCACCTGGAAGTAAAGCATATTGTAGTATGCGGACACTATTATTGTGGTGGCGTTAAAGCTGCAATGCAATCGGCTGACATGGGAATCCTGAATCCCTGGCTGCGAAATGTAAGAGATGTTTACCGGTTGCATCAGAAGGAGCTGGATGCCATAAAAGAGGAAGAAGTCCGCTATAAACGGCTGGTTGAACTCAATGTACAGGAACAGTGTATCAATGTGATAAAAACTGCCGCTGTGCAGAAAGCCAATAAAGAAAGGAATCTTCGTGTGCATGGCTGGGTGTTCGATATCCATTCCGGTAAACTTATTGACCTTAAAATTGATTTTGATTCTATTCTTGAAAATATCATGAAAATCTACAGGATTGTTTAACGAACCCGGGAAAACTTCGCCTGAATATGAACCTGCCCTATATTGATATACATACTCACAAGATCTGCAATGGTGAAATTGTTTGTGTCACCAATGTATTTCCCAATGAGCTTAGATCAGGAAGTTCTGCTTCCGGTTTTTTTTCATGCGGTATTCATCCATGGTACATAAAAAACGATACCGATCTTGAAGTTCAGTTGCAGCTTATCAAAAATGAGATCTCCCTTGATAATTTTATGGCTCTGGGTGAGGCAGGGCTCGACAAATTATGTGATACACCCTGGGAATTGCAGCAAGTAGCATTTAAAAAACAGATAACTATTTCAGAGAATTTTCAAAAACCCATGATCATTCATTGTGTAAAAGCCTGGGATGATATCTTACACTTCAGAAAAACCGAAAAACCCAAAAATGTATGGATAATTCATGGCTTTAACAGCAGCGAACAAATGGCCGGGCAACTCATTGATTCCGGTTGTATGTTATCGTTTGGAAGTTTGATACAGAGATCAGATTCGAAAGCTGCAAAAGTCTTATCTGTATTAAATCAAAAAGATTTTTTCCTGGAAACAGATGATGCTGATATTAATATTGAAAAGATTTATAAAAAAGCTTCAGAAATACGTAATGAAGAAACAGAAAAATTAAAAGCACAGCAATACAATAACTTTGAGCGCATTTTTGGAAAGCTTTCACAATGATGCCAAAAATCAAACAATGATATTCTGAAAATCTGAATTCAAAAATCATAAATAAAAAATGATCCATACTAACTGGCAGGAGCGCACCGCACTTTTGCTTTCTGATGAAAACGTTTTAAAACTCAATAAATCCAACGTATTGGTTGCCGGTTTGGGCGGAGTAGGGGGGTATGCCGCTGAAATGCTGTGTCGCGCCGGTGTGGGACAAATGACGATCATTGATGCCGATCAGATCCAGGCCTCCAATCTTAACAGGCAGTTACTGGCATTACATTCTACTGTAGGTAAAAGAAAAGCCTTGCTCATGCGTGATCGACTTCTGGATATCAATCCTGATCTGAAGCTAACGGTCATCGATGAGTTTATCCGTGATGAGCGTACCAATGAAATTCTGGAAACCCCTTTTGATTTTGTTTTGGATGCCATTGATACTCTTTCGCCAAAGATTTTTATGATTAAAAGAGTTTTGGAGAATGGTCTGCCGTTGGTGAGTAGCATGGGTGCAGGTGGTAAAACTGATCCGACGCAGGTAAAAATTGCCGATTTTGCCGAAACCTATCAGTGCAACCTGGCAAGAATGCTTAGAAAACGACTTAAAAACCTGGGCATCCGCAAAGGGTTCAAAACAGTTTTTTCACCCGAGATGGTTGATGATGATGCTATGCTTGCCGTTGAAAACGAACCCAATAAAAAAACCACTGTGGGCACTATAAGCTACATGCCTGCCATATTTGGCTGTGTAATGGCCTCCGTTGTTATCCGCGATTTGCTGGGAATAAAAATAGAACTGGAAAAAAGGCCGTGCAGAAGATCTGCGAAGACCTGAAGTTATTTACCGGTTATTTCTGCAAATCGTAGAAACATCTTTTTGGTGAAAAAAACACCCCTTCATCATTGAGTTTTTTGATGGCTTTTTCTGCATCATTATTTTTCTTCGCCGATAATAACCTTTTCACCCAGATGCCGGGGTTGCTTTCTGGAAATTATATCAATAAAAACCTTTACACGGGCAAAAACTTCGCGGGTATTTGTTCTGATACCCTGGCGGGCATCCGGACTATTTGCGTTATATCCTGTTGCATGAATACCATGAACTTTTGCAAGAAAAACAGCCCTTTGGTTATGATACTTTTGGGAAACTACAATTATGGTATCCTGATCAAATATTTTTCCGCTGCGAACCATTGAGTCCAGAGTTCTCAGGCCGGCATAATCAAGGTACATCAACGAATCTGGTATGCCATATTTACTCAGTTCGCGTCGCATTTGTTCGGGCTCATTGTAATAAGGTGTACGGTTATCGCCGCTTAGTATGAGGTACTCAATCTTGCCTGAATGGTATAATTCAGCAGCAGCACTTATCCTGTAATGAAACCAGGGGTTGGGTGAGCCACTTTTTACAAAACGGCTTGTGCCCAACACTACAGCAGTCTTTACAGGTTCTACGTCATTAATATCATTATGCAAATATTTATTTGAAACAAGCACAACAATAAGATTACTTGCAAGTATGATGAAAACAACAAAAAACGCCAGTCCTGAAAAAATTTTCAGGAAGGAAACACGATTGATTAGTTTTTTTATGTGCATTTTCATGTATGACAAAAATATAAAATCAAAATCATACTATAGGATCTGACTGAAAAATTTTATTGTTTAATTGAATTTTTTGAAAGTCGGTTTAAATTACCTGAATCTAATTTTTACCTGAAAACTAATTAATTAGTTGTTAAAAATAAACAGCAAATGTATTTAAACTGATTATAAATTAGGCTTTCCCATGAAAATTCAGAAATAATTCTTGTACATTTAAAAACCTTATTTAAGTATTACTATATTGAAAGTCAATTCTGTGATAGTTTGAAAGCAGATTATCAAAATTGTTTACAATTTATTTCGAATTTCAAAATAATAATTATAGATTTGCCCATATAAAGACTATTATATTCAAAAACTATTATCACCCTAAAATAAAAATACAATGGCAAAACGAGGAGATGTTGTCATCGACATTGAAAAATGCAAAGGCTGTGAGGTTTGTATCTCAGCCTGTCCCAATGATGTGCTTGCACTGTCACCCCAGGTCAATAGCAAGGGGTATCATTATGCAGTAAAGGTAAACGATGATTGCATCGGATGTGCAAACTGCGCTGTGGTTTGCCCCGATGCTGTAATAACAGTTTATCGTGAGAAATAACATCAAAACACAAACTACAGTTATAAAAAATAACTCATAACGATGAAAGAATTAAGATTAATGAAAGGTAATGAAGCATTGGCAGAGGCCGCAATACGGTCTGGTGCTGATGCTTATTTTGGTTATCCCATTACACCTCAGTCTGAAGTTATTGAATACCTCATGGCCAACCGGCCTGAAGATCGCACGGGTATGGTTGTACTGCAGGCAGAAAGTGAAATTGCTGCAATAAATATGGTATATGGCGCTGCAGGTTGCGGTAAAAAAGCCATTACAACTTCATCCAGTCCGGGAATCAGTTTAAAGCAGGAAGGACTTTCCTATATTGCAGGAGCTGAGCTGCCTTGTGTGGTTGTAAATGTGGTTCGAGGTGGTCCTGGCCTGGGTACTATTCAGCCATCTCAGTCTGACTACTTCCAGTCGGTAAAAGGTGGCGGACATGGTGATTACAAACTTATTGTACTTGCCCCCAATAGTGTTCAGGAAATTGTGGATTTTACCAGGCTTGCATTTGAGCTTGCTTTTAAATACCGCAATCCTGTCATGATCCAGTCTGACGGTATCATAGGTCAGATGATGGAGAAGGTGGAACTCTTTGAGCAAATTCCCAGGGTTGAGCCCGACTACGATTGGGCCACCCTCGGGCGTAAAAACGGAAAACCGGCCACATTTGTTACATCTCTTCAATTGCAGGCTGAAGAACAGGAAAAAGTAAATCTCAGGCTTCAGGCCAAATACCGCGAAGTGGAAAAAAATGAGGTACGGTATGAAACGTACAAATGCGATGATGCAGAATACCTCCTTACTGCCTTTGGTTCATGTGCCCGAATCACAAGAAAAGCCATGGAAATGGCAAGAGAAAAGGGATACAAAGTAGGCCTTCTGCGTCCGCAAACTCTTTATCCGTTCCCCGTTGAAGTATTTAATAAGCTGGCAGGACAAGTAAAGGGTATTCTTAGTGTGGAAATGAATGCCGGACAAATGGTTGAAGATGTTAAGCTTGCCGTAAATGGTAAAACAAAAGTTGAGCATTTTGGCCGTTTTGGTGGTATGATTCCCAATCCCGATGAAATTCTTAATGCATTAGAACAAAAAATAATTGGAGGATAATCATGGCAGAAAACTTAATAAAACCCGAAAATCTTGTTTACAAGAAAACTGATGTAATGACCGACCGTGTATTGCACTATTGTCCCGGTTGCGGACACGGTACAGCACACCGGATCCTTGCAGAAGTAATAGCTGAAATGGGCATACAAAATGAAACAATCGGTGTTGCACCGGTGGGTTGCTCGGTACTCGCATATTATTATTTTAATGTAGACATGCAGGAAGCTGCTCATGGACGAGCACCAGCCGTTGCAACAGGAATTAAAAGGGTATTCCCCGAAAAATATGTATTCACCTACCAGGGTGATGGCGATCTTGCCGCTATCGGTACTGCAGAAACCCTCCACGCCTGTAACAGGGGAGAGAACATATTGATTGTATTTATTAACAATGGCATATATGGTATGACCGGTGGTCAAATGGCACCTACTACGCTGGCAGGAATGAAAAGTTCAACATCACCCTTTGGCAGAGATGTTAAAACCATGGGGTCACCCCTTAAAATGACGGAGCTGGTTGCTCAGTTGCCAGGTACTTATTTCGTCACGCGTCAGGCGGTACATAAACCCGGAAATGTGCGTAAAGCAAAGAGGGCGATAAAAAAGGCCATGGAATATCAGAAACTTAACAAAGGAACCTGCTTTGTGGAAATTGTTTCCAACTGTCCTTCCAACTGGAAAATGACTCCCGTGCAATCGAATAAATGGATGGAAGAAAATATGTTTCCTTACTATCCTCTTGGAGATATTAAAGTACCTGAAGAAAAATAAAAAATATAACAATCATGACCGAAGAAATAATTATTGCCGGATTTGGTGGACAGGGAGTATTATCGATGGGGCAAATTCTCTGCTACAGTGGTGTAATGCAAAACAAAGAAGTGAGCTGGATGCCCTCTTACGGCCCCGAAATGCGCGGTGGTACTGCAAACTGCACCGCCATTATCAGCGATGAACAAATCAGCTCTCCCGTGCTCAATACTTTTGATACGGCTATTGTACTCAATCAACCTTCAATGGATAAGTTTGAAGATGCTGTGAAACCCGGAGGATTACTTATTTATGAGAAAAACGGAATGACGCGCAAACCCAAACGCACCGATATAAATATTTATGCTATCGGCGCTTATGATGAATCTGTTAAAATGAAAAACACCAAGGTTTTCAATATGATTGTTATTGGTGGATTTCTGAAAATAAGACCCATTATTGAAATGGAGAATATTATTAAAGGTCTCAAAAAAGTATTACCAGAAAGGTACCATCATCTTATACCGCTTAATGAAGAAGCAATAAGAAAAGGAATGGATATCATTTCGGTTGAGCATAAACTCAACTAATTTTTACCAGATTTTTTTATTAAATTGGCTTCCTGTTGGTATAAGCAGGAAGCCAATTTTGTAAATCATTCTTTTTTCAGATTAATACATATACAATTTATTATAAAGTTGAAGCAGATCATTCCCATAGAAATACTGGCAATCAACCACCTGGGATACCATATAATGGTTAAGGGTGAAGCAAATGCGTACAAAATACATTTACTGATTGATACCGGGGCTACAATTACCGTAATGGATTTGCAAAGAATAAAAACTGTTTATCCTCATCTTGAAATCAAACCATACAATAATTTTTTCATGGGAATCGGTACTTCAGAAATAGATACGTATTCAACTATACTTGATCAATTTAATATAGGCGATTGTAAAATTTTAAACCAGGAAGTAATTCTTATTGATATGGTTAGTATCAATAAAGCATATGCAGCATTTGATCTTCCACGTATTGATGGAGTTATAGGAGGTGATATTTTGTATCGGTATCGTGCTGTAATCAATTATAATAAAGCTTTTCTTGAGATGGAAGAATAATTATTTCTTCCGGCTTTTTTAAAAAACTTTCCCATTGAAAAAAATTACTCTAAATTTGCGGTCGGTTTTACGGATGCAATGAAAGCCAATGTTTTTAACTACTTCAGCACTTTTTCATTTGTACATTGCAAAAAGTTAGGAATAAATGGCTTTATCCGTTGTAAATTAGCCTGTGAAGTTCTATCTTTGCAGCCCTTTTAAGAAAGATAAAATTATAAGCATTTTGTTTACACTTGGTTTCATAGGAGGAAACAAAATCGGGAAAAAATTAAATTTTAAAAATAGATAAGATGCAGAACAAAGGTTTAATTAGGTTTTTTGCCATTGCATTTGCTGTGGTATGTCTGTACCAGTTGTCGTTTACATATTTCTCAACACGGGTTGAGCGCGACGCAAAGGAATATGCACAAAGTGAAAGGGTTCAGTCTGCTGCCAGGGATCTGGCTGATGGAGATGAACTTGTTGAGTTGGTTGTAATGGATTCCCTGGCTGGTATCTACGAACGTTTCTACCTGGATTCAATGAAGGGTGAAGTAGTTTTTAATCTGGGTATCAGAAAATATACCTACCAGGAAGTAAAAGAACGTGAGATCAATCTGGGTCTCGACCTTCGTGGTGGTATGAACGTTACACTTGAGATCTCAGTACCAGAAATTATACGCGCACTGTCAGGAAACAGCCAGGATCCAACCTTTCAACTGGCTATGGAAAACGCTATTCAGGCACAGCGTGGCAGCCGTGAAGATTTTGTAGATCTTTTTGGAAGAGCATTCCGTGAAGCAGATCCCAATGCAAGTCTGGCTGCTATATTTGCTACTCCTGAAATGCGCGACAGAATAAACTTCAACTCAACCAATGAGGAAGTTTTAACGGTGCTTCAACGTGAAGTAAATGATGCTATCGACCGTTCTTTCCAGATTCTACGTACCCGTATAGACAGATTTGGTGTGGCTCAGCCAAATATTCAGAAGCTGCAAACATCAGGACGTATCCTGGTTGAATTACCCGGTATAAAAGAACAGGATAGGGTTAGAAGACTGCTGCAGGGTACTGCCCGTCTTGAATTCTGGGAAACCTTTGAATTCTCTGAACTATATCCGTTTTTTGCTGAAGCAAATGAGATATTGAGAGAAACCACTCCGGAACCCCCGGAAATTGCAGATGAAATCATTGAAGAATCTGAAGTAGAAGAACCTGATGTAGACGAAACCGATGAATTGGAAGAACTCCTATCAGAATCCCCGGAACAGGATGAAGAGATGGACGACGAGTTGCTTGAAATGCTTGGCACTGATGTGGATGAAGAACTGAGTATGGATTCTGACATGGCAAGACAAAATCCTTTGTTTGCCGCTTTGAATATGAATATTGCACTTGATCCGCAAACCAATCAGCCATTTCTTGGCAATGGACCAATGGTGGGAAGCGCTGCCATTGCTGACACAGCACGGATAAATAATATGCTTCGTCAACCGAATGTAAATAACTTGTTTCCCAGAGAGTTAAAACTGCTTTGGACTGTTAAACCTCAGGGAGGCGCTGAAAATGTACTGCAACTGATCGCCATCAAGGTGCCTACCCGTGGTGAAGCTCCCTTGACAGGTGATGTAATTGTAGATGCACGTCAGGATTTTAATCCTTCTTCAGGTGCCGCTGAAATTTCTATGACCATGAACAGTGAAGGTGCACGTGAGTGGAGAAGGCTTACTGCAGCCAATGTGGGCAAATCTATTGCTATTGTTCTGGATGACTATGTTTATTCATTTCCCAGAGTTGACGGTGAAATACCAGGTGGTCGTTCTCAAATTAGTGGCAGTTTTACAGTTGCTGAAGCACAAGACCTGGCCAATATTCTCAGGGCCGGTTCATTGCCTGCCTCTGCAAGAATTGTAGAAGAAAATATTGTGGGTCCATCATTGGGTAGAGAGGCCATATCAAGCGGTCTTACCTCATTCCTGATAGCATTTTTCATAGTACTGATATACATGGCCGTATATTATAACCGGGCCGGTATTGTTTCTGACCTTGCCCTGGTAACTAACATTTTCTTTATTTTCGGCGTGCTTGCTTCATTGGGTGCGGTGTTAACTTTACCCGGTATTGCAGGTATTG
>JBHEOF010000030.1:25844-37409 GCA_046261715.1 Bacteroidales bacterium | reverse complement strand
ATTTGAAACAGCCCTTAAGCAGGCTTATGAATATATAGCCACTGGTGAAGTTCCGCAGTCATACCTTGATGAAATGGAAGAAATAGAGAAACGTAAAAGAGAAAAAGAATTTACTGATATTGAATTTGAAGATCTTGATAAAAAAGATCAGGATAAAGAAACGAGAGATAAGAATGAAGATGATGATGGAAATAAAGAATAGTATCTATCATTTAAATCTTTTATGAATTTCAGGAGTTGAAACCTAAAGGTTTCAGCTCTTTTTTTTTGCCAAAGTGCCTGACAATCATATCCCCAATAAAGTTGCAGATGTAACAAAGGGAATTTTTTTATAAAAAACCCGGCTTAAGCATATTTAAATTGTAAATTTGCACCTATGCTCCGCTATTGGGGCATGTTGTTTTAATGCTTTTTATCGGCTGATAATCATTTGTTTAGCATTATAAAACCATCAACACTATAATTCAGTTCCCCTATGAGTAAAGTTATTGCAATTGCTAACCAAAAAGGAGGTGTAGGTAAAACCACAACAGCTATTAATCTGGCTGCAAGCCTTGCTGTTCTGGAACACAAAACATTGCTTATAGATGCTGATCCTCAGGCAAATGCCACATCAGGTGTGGGTTTTGATCCCAAGGTTATAAAAACCAGCATTTATGAATGTATAATTGATGATGTTGATCCGGGCAATATCCTCCTCAACACATCCACCCCAAATCTTGATTTGATACCTGCACATATTGACCTGGTTGGTGCCGAAATTGAAATGATCAACATGCCCAATCGCGAAATGGTCATGAAGAAAGTAATTGATAAGGTAAAAAATGATTATGATTTTGTGCTGATTGATTGCTCTCCTTCATTGGGCCTTATAACAGTTAATGCCCTTACTGCCAGCGACTCTGTAATTATTCCGGTTCAATGTGAGTATTTTGCGCTTGAGGGACTTGGAAAGCTGCTTAACACCATAAAAATTGTGCAGTCGCGTTTGAATCTGGGTCTCGAAATAGAAGGCATTCTGCTTACCATGTATGATAACCGTTTGCGTTTGTCAAATCAGGTTGTGGAAGAGGTAAGAAATCATTTCCAGGATCTGGTTTTTGATACCATCATTCAGCGAAATACCAAGTTGGGTGAAGCACCCAGCTTTGGCGAAACCATTATCATGCATGATGCAAGAAGCAGAGGTGCAATTAATTATTTAAACCTGGGCAGGGAGATTTTGCAGAATAATCAACTTACCCGGATAGAAGAATCGGAAAGAAACATAAAAATAGAAAATGAACGCTAAGAAAAGAGCATTGGGAAAAGGACTTAGTGCCTTGCTTGATACTCCGGGAGCGGAAGTACAACCCCGTTACGACATAGAAAAAGATCTGCATGCTGTGGGCACTGTGGCTCATGTCCCGCTCAAACTTATCGAAAGCAATCCCTTTCAACCCCGTACCGATTTTGATGAGGAATCCCTTCAGGAACTTGCTGCTTCCATTAAGGAACAGGGTGTAATTCAGCCCGTTACTATTCGTAAAATGGATGATGGGAAATTTCAGCTCATTTCTGGTGAGAGAAGATGTAAAGCAGCACACCTTGCTGATTTGACAGAAATTCCTGCATATATTCGCGCTGCTGATGACCAACAGATGCGCGAAATGGCTATCGTTGAGAATATTCAACGCGAAAACCTGAATCCCATTGAAATTGCGCTCGGCTATCAACAACTCATTGAAGATTATAAACTCACCCAGGAAGTACTTTCAGAAAGGCTGGGTAAATCAAGGTCCTCCATATCCAACCATTTGCGGTTGCTTAAGTTACCCGGGGATATTCAAATCGGTTTAAGGCAGGAAATGATAAGCATGGGACATGCACGCACGCTGGTAGCAGTGGACGATGTGCAAACTCAGCTTGAAATTTTTCAGGATATTATTGCTCAGGGATTATCGGTTAGAGATGTTGAAGAAATTGTAAAAAATTTAGCCGAATCACGCGAAAGTGAAAAAGGAAACGTTAATAAAAAACCAACCGGATCTTCAGACAGTAAAAAATATACTGAATTGCAAAAATCCCTTACAGATTTTTATGGATCTAAGGTACAGGTGAAAGCACGCGCCGGAGGGAAAGGTGCAATTGTTATTAATTTTTCATCTGAAGAAGATCTGGAACGTATCCTTAAACTTGTTCATAAACAGGATTAGATTTTTTTGATGCCGGAAAACAAAATATCCTTTTCATACAGTCAACTGTTTGATTATAAAGAAACAAGCTCAATTATATTGGGCTTTCTTTTGTTTTTTGGAGTGTTTTTTTTGGTGCAACCTACTTATGGCAATGGTTTTCCTCAGGTAAGTGATACCATTCCAACTCCGCGGCGTGGTACCGGAACTCCGGCTTCGCAGGATACCATGCCTCAACTACCTGAATCGGTTCCACAACCTGATATTCAACTGAGAGATACGCTACCTGCTGGGTCTGAAAGAACTCAACCGGAGATAATTGTACAGGAAGAATCCGAAGAAAAAAAACCTGAAGCGCATTCACCACTTAAGGCTACCATGTTATCGGTTGCTTTACCCGGACTTGGACAGGCATACAATGGGCGGTACTGGAAAATACCTGTAATTTATGCCGGTTTTACAGGTGTGTGGTATGCTGTAAATTTAAATAATAATTTTTATCAGAGTTACAGAAGATCATACTTTGCCAGTGTTGACGGTAATCCTAATACTACCAGTGAATTTCCTGAATTTATTAGTTCTGAGCAATTAAGAAACAGAATGAATACTTTTCGCCGCTTCCTTGAAATTGCATATATTACAGGTGCAGCTCTTTATATTCTGAATGTTCTTGATGCAACGGTTGATGCACACCTTTTAGATTTTGATGTAAGTGAGGAACTTGGTATGAATCTTCAACCTGCTATAATTCCCGCTCTTCATGGAACAGGAAATTCAATGAATACTTATGCCGGTCTTCGACTCACATTTCGTTTTTAATTAAAAATTCATGAAAGAAAATTTGAAAATAGCCATTGTGGGATATGGTAAGATGGGGCATGAAATAGAAAAATTTGCAACTGAACTGGAGCATGAAATCGTTTCTATTATTGATAATGAAGATGATTGGATAAGAAAATCAGATGAATTGAAAAATGCAGACGTAGCCATTGAATTTACTGCACCATCTATTGTAGTTGAGAACCTTAAAAGGCTTTTTGATATGAGAGTGCCGGTTGTAACAGGTACTACAGGTTGGATGGAAAAACTTCCCGAAATTCAGAATTATTGTGAAAAAAGTAACGGAAGCCTGTTTTATGCGTCAAACTTCAGTATCGGGGTCAATCTGTTTTTTGCTGTAAATAAATATATGGCAAAACTTATGGCAAACTATCCTGAATATTTTGTTTCAGTTGATGAAACCCATCATACTCAAAAGCTTGATGCCCCAAGTGGTACAGCAGTTAGTATGTTACATGATATACTTAAAGAAAACCAGGTATATAATAGTTGGAGATTGGTAGCTGACAACCCGGAGGAGGATGAAATTCCTGTTGAAGCACATCGTATTGAAGGAGTTACAGGAACGCATGTAGTTAAATATACTTCGCCGATCGACAGTTTAAGTTTAGAACATAAAGCATTTAATCGCGAAGGATTTGCCAGAGGGGCGCTTTTGGCTGCAGCGTGGCTTCGGGGAAAAAAAGGAATTTTTACAATGAATGATCTTTTAAACATTTAATAAATAAAAATCATGAGTATTTACATGTTGCTTAGTCTGTTGTTTTTTGTGACAAGTGCCGCCGGCTTATGGCGTATTTTTGAAAAAGCAGGCTATGAAGGGTGGAAGGCCATTATACCCTTCTATAATTTTTATATATGGCTGAAAGTTATAAATAAACCATTGTGGTGGTACATTTTTATAATAATTCCTTACATCAATGTATTTACCCTGCTTTTAATGGTTGTAGAAACCCTGAAGTGTTTCCGTAAAGATGGTCTTGGCGATCAGGCACTTGGTGTTTTATTTCCGTTTGTATTCCTCCCATACCTGGGGTTTGCACCCCATGAAGAATATACACATCCTGATAAGCTCCCCCCGGTTAAAAAATCAGCAGGAAGGGAATGGGCCGATGCAATTATATTTGCTGTTATTGCAGCAACAATCATCAGGACCTTTTTCATAGAAGCTTACACCATCCCTACATCTTCAATGGAAAAATCACTCCTCGTAGGTGATTATTTGTTTGTGAGTAAATTAAGTTATGGACCGAAAATACCCAACACTCCTATTGCTTTTCCATTTGCTCACCATACCCTTCCTGGAACTGATCATACCAAATCTTATCTGGAATGGATTAGTTTGCCTTATTATCGTTATCCGGGTTTAAGAACCATTAAGAATAATGATGTAGTTGTATTTAATTATCCTGATGGTGATACTGTGGCCCTGCAAATGCAAAACCGAAGTTATTATGCCATGGTAAGAGAAATGGGGCGTGATTTTGTATGGCGTAATTACGACATAGTTGCAAGGCCGGTTGATAAACGGGAAAACTATATCAAACGGTGCGTGGGTATTCCAGGAGATACTCTTCAGTTTATTGACAGCGAAATATATATCAACGGGAAAAAGTTGCCATTCCCCGATGATGTTCAGTTTAACTACCAGGTAATTACTGATGGTTCACCATTGCATTCACGCATTCTCGAGCGTTTTGATATAACAGATGCCTTCCAGCGCAGTGCAAGTGAGTATATCATGGCCCTTACTGATGATAAGGCTGATCAGCTGAATCAACTGGGATCTGTAAGACAGGTGAGAAAAATAACCAAGCCAGCATCATACCACGAAAGTCATATTTTCCCATTTCATAAAAACTTTCCCTGGAATGAAGATAATTTTGGTCCTGTTTTTATCCCGAATAAAGGTGCAACAATAGAAATTTCACCGGAAAACATTATGTTATGGGAAAGAATTATTGAAGTTTATGAAGGCAATACACTTGAAGTAAATGATGATCAAATACTCATTAACGGAGTACCGGCTGCATCTTACACCTTTGAAATGGATTATTACTGGATGGTGGGTGATAACAGGCATAATTCGGCCGATTCCCGCTACTGGGGTTATGTACCCGAAGATCATATTGTGGGTCGTGCAATGTTTGTTTGGCTTTCTCTTGACAAGAACAAAAGCTTCCTTAATAAGATTCGATTTAATAAAACATTCAGAACAATTCAGTAATATTAGTTTTTTTCTTTCTCATAGAAAAAGAGCAAGCAAATAAATAGACTGAAATGTTGAACCGGAGAAAAATCCAATGATCTTTCTCCGGTTTTTTTAATAAACTTACAATGTAAGTAAGGTAATTTGAAGTTTTTTTCAGATTTTAGCGAGTTGTTTTTTGGCCGATTTCTGCGATAAAAAGAATAATACCATTGTAAAACAAGGATTTTTATACATTATAAATAAAAAAATGGCATGAAGTAACTTCCTTAAATTGAAAAAAATCCGTACATCTGATTAAGTTACTTTGATCAAAAAAATTAACTTTGTTCAAAAAAAGATATGCCGGTAATGCTTTGCTGAAAATTGACATTGCCGGTTGTTTATTTTTGAAAATTAAAACAGAATAGTGAAGAATAAATATATTGATCTGATAGAGCAAACTTTTGAATTTCCGCAGGAGGAATTTAAAGTAATTGATAATGAGTTGTATTTTCATGATATATGTTTAATGGATATCATAAAGCAATATGGTACACCATTAAAAATCAGTTATCTGCCTAAAATAAGCCAGCAAATTCAAAAAGCCAAGCGTTTGTTTCATGTGGCCATGGCCAAGGTGGATTATGAAGGTGAATATAATTATTGTTATTGTACCAAGAGCTCTCATTTTTCTTTTGTACTTGAAGAAGCACTAAAAAATGATATTCATCTTGAAACCTCTTCAGGCTTTGATATTTATATTATTGAAGAGTTGTATAATAATGGTTTGATTGATAAGGACAAATATATTGTATGCAATGGCTTTAAAAGATCATTGTATACTCAAAAAATATCAGAATTGATAAACCAGGGGTTTGAGAACACGATTCCCGTTATTGATCACAAGAATGAAATTGAAGCGTATGATCGCTTAATTGAAAAAAACCGTAAATGTAAGTTAGGTATCCGCATAGCATCGGAAGAAGAACCTATGTTTGAATTTTATACTTCGCGATTAGGTATCAGGTATAATGACGTTATTCCATTTTACCAGGAGAAGATCAGAAAAAATCCGAGGTTCGAACTAAAAATGCTTCATTTTTTTATCAATACAGGTATCAGAGATACAGCATATTACTGGAATGAGCTTCATAAATGTGTGAACGTTTATTGTGATCTTAAGAAAATATGTCCCGAACTTGATTCACTTAACATAGGAGGGGGGTTCCCGGTAAAAAGTTCATTAGGGTTTGAATATGATTATGAATATATGACTGAGGAAATTGTAGCGCAAATCAAGAGTATCTGCAAACAGAATAAAGTACCGGAGCCTGATATTTTTACTGAGTTCGGCGGTTTTACAGTTGGCGAAAGTGGCGCAGTTCTATATTCCATACTTGACCAGAAACAGCAAAATGATCGTGAGCTCTGGAATATGATTGATAGTAGTTTTATGACTACATTGCCTGATATATGGGCCATGAAACAACGTTTTATATTGCTGGCAATCAATAACTGGGACTTTGAATATCAGCGTGTAAACCTGGGTGGTTTAACTTGTGATAGCCAGGATTATTATAATGCTGAATCTCATGCCAATGCAGTGTTCCTTCCCAAAATAAAAGAGAAAGTTCCGCAATATATCGGAATGTTTCATACAGGAGCTTACCAGGAAAGTCTGGGTGGGTTTGGAGGATTACAGCATTGTCTGATTCCTGCTCCAAAACTTGTTATAATTGACAGGGATGAGGAAGGAGAATTTTCTACCAAGCTCTTTGCAAAAGAACAGAGTTATAAATCTATGCTTAAAACACTGGGTTTCTGAAACCTCACACAAACAAGAGCGTATAATACTTTTACAAACAAAAAGCTTTATTATGTCCAATCGAAAAATATTTTCTTTTACTTTATTACTTCTGATGATCATGCTTGTTTCTGAGACATTACATGCTCAGCGGGCTTTCAAAGGACGTATTGTTTATAACATAACCTATCCGGGAAGTAATATAGACCTTGCAGAACTGCAGGAACTGCCCGAACGTGCGGTAATTACTACAAAAAATGACCTTGTACGCACCGAATATAGTTCAGAAAACGCCGGTCTGTCGCAGGTGAAAATTTCGGATGGTAATACAGGAGAGGTGGTAACCCAACTGGAGATTATGCGTGAAAAGTATGTAATTACCCAAACAGCCCGTGAAATACAAAACAACTTGCAGAATATGCCTCAACCTGAGATTGAATTTACTGACAGAACCAGGGAAATTCTGGGCTATAACTGTAATCATGCCATTGCAAGAGTTGTTGATGAAAACGGCGATATATATGAATCGGATATCTGGTATACTAATGAAATCCCCGGATATGCCTTTAATTTTGACTCTCCTTATAATGAGATTCCGGGGTTGATGCTTGAGTATGAACTTCGTGCGGGGGCACTTAATATCAGGTATGAAGCTGAATCTGTTAAAAGAAAATTGTTCGTTGGCGGGCGCAACTTTACTGTATCACGCGACTATCAGCCTGTTAGTTACGAAGAACTCAGAGAAATGCTCCAGGGAAATTTCTGATAACTTTACATTTTCTTACCAGCCGGTCCGGATCAGCTTGTTTCGTCAAAGAAAAGGTTGGTTTGAATTACCCATTTCAACTGTTTGATGTCGGTAACCATCTCAGGTCCCTTTTGCTCATTTTTTAAATGAATATAATAGGAAAACTCCATTTGTTCATTATCACGTTCTCCAATGGTTTTTACATTTACCAGCTTGGTTTTCCGGCAATATTTATTCAGGGTTTCCATAAAGGGATTATCGGGAAGATTTTCAGGATTGGCTATAATCTGCAGCAAAAATTCCCTTTTTTGAGGCAGGGCAAAATTCATCTGGGAAACTATTAGGTACACCAATCCAATGAAAAGGGTTCCGAAAATGGCTATTGAATATAATTTAACTCCTGATGCAAGACCGATTGAAAGAGCAAAAAAGATAAACATAATATCAGATGCATCTTTTACCGCGGTACGGAACCGAATGATTGACATGGCCCCTACCATACCAAAGGCCCGAGCCAGGTTATTACCAATTACCATAATAACCACTGCGGTAATCATGGTAAGCATTATAAGCGAAACTGTAAATGAAGATGAATAATTGAGGCCCCTATATGTATATTTATAAAGCAAAGCAATAAAAACACCGCAAGCCAATGCCACAAGCATATTACCAATAACATCTCTGGCGGTAATGCTGAAAACAAATACGTTTTGAAAATCTTCTACCATGTATTAAAAAGTTAAACTGTTTTGGGCATGCACATCGTATCCGATGGTATATTTTGAAAGAGCCTGATGTCTGAATTTAAATTCTTCAATCACTGATTTTATCCAGGTGGGCATTTTTTCTGTGAAATATTTGACCTCAAGGATAAAATGATTTTTAAAAAGATGTTTCAGGTCGCGTTTTTTAAACATATCTGAAAGAGACGGGTAAATGAAACTCCTGATGTTTTTATCAAAAGTAATTCTAACACCTGAATCAAATACTCCATGGTATGCTTCGCGCTCATAAACGACAAGCACTGTAGGCGATAGTTTACGTTTTAAAACATGAAAGAAAAATCTTGAAGCATCATTAAAACTTTTTCCCGATTCATCAGGAAGAATATATTTTTGTATATCCGAAGTTTCCATAAGTGCGGGTACATCTTCCCAGTCTGCAAACGATCTGTGTTTAAAAATACGATTTTCTAATTTCTTCTTAATCTCTAAAACAGCCACAGCTTCATCTGTATAATCATTATAAGTGCGAATTCTGAACTTTTTTCTCAACACTACACCTTCAGTCTTTTCTGTATGACACTCAAGGTTCCTGGTATCAAAATAAATACTCCTGACGGTATATTGGGGTAGATATCTGCTAATGCCATCGCCATTTCCATTGCCGTAAATATCAGGTCTTACAAAAGGCTTAACCCTTGCTCTGAGCGAATCAAGCAATTCATAGGGAACCAGATATTTTCTTTCATACCTCAGCATAGATTAGTTATTATAAACTTCATTCATAAATCTCCTGGCATATTCAATCAGATTCAGTGGTTCTGATCTTAAGTGCGCTTCTATAAGCATATCAGGTAAAATGCCCGGTGCATCTTCTGAATCAATTATTACACTAACAAAAATGTACTGCTTCTGATTTATATTATGTGCACTGGTATCGAATCCTGATATCGTTGCGGGTACTTCAGTTCCATCAACAGGAGAAACTACATGTATTGACTGTCCTTTTTCCAGGTAAGGAATATTATACAGTTCCATGGGTACTATAGCTACCATTCTCGAAGTATCGGCAATTCTCAAAATGACTTCAAATTCGGGAATGTTTCCTTGTTTCCGCACAATCTTTCCACTTATAGGACTAATTATGGTAAATTCATCAATCAGACTTTCCAGGTGTTCGATATTTTGCTCCAACGCCCTGATATTGGCTCTTATGAATTCAATTTGTTCAGGTTTTGCACCACTTTGCAATGATTCATGTTCACTCTTCGCAATAAGGTAGTTTTGATAACTGATTTGATATTCAGTTTGTGAAAGTTCATATTCTTCTTCTGAAATGTGACCTCTTTCAACCAGCGCTTTGTTCCGGTTAAAGATTTTTTCCTGATTTTCAAGTTGTTGACGGGCAAGAACCATTCTGTCATAGGCAACCTGTATTTCTTCAGGTTTTTCTCCACTGGCGTAGAAATCCAGTAATTTTTGTTGTGATTCAAGCTCTCCCTCCATCTCCAACAAGCGGCTTATCTCATTGCCGGAATGCAAAAAACCTACTGTATCGCCGCTGGAAATAAAGTCTTTTGAAAGTATTTCTTCCCGTAATTTGAATTCAGCAACATCACCTCTTTGAAATTCATTAACCCTGTAATTAGTAACACTGTTGTTGAAATTATCTCTCAGGCTATTGATCAGGTTTCCATCAATTGTTTTACCTAATGTCCATTCATAGCCGGCATGAACAATTCCCTGGCCTGTAAGAGGATATCTGAGGGTAATATGCTGAACGGCCAGGTAAGCTCCTGACAGAAATGCAAACAGAATTAACCAGATGGTAATTCTTTTGATTTTCACAACTTGCTGGGTTTACTAATTTTAAAACATCCTGCTGTTTATCTTAATAAATAATGCGGTAGGCAGGATTTGTTAACATTAATTTAATACAAGCTGCAAAAATACATAATCTTTATCTAATTAATTTCCGTATAACTTGTGGCAGACAAAAAAAAGCATGACAATTAGTTTTTTTAACGAATTGTCATGCTTAAATAAATGAGCTGTTATACTCAGCTATTAGATTTAAACCAATTATTTATTGGTATACAACTGTATAACCTGCATTTTCAATAGTATTGGCTATATCAGGTTCGTTTAATTTATCTTTATTGTAAACAATAAAAACTTCTTCACTTTGATGAGAAGCAGAAACAGACTCGACACCTTCAAGTTCGCCAACTTTCTTTTGTATTAGGGTTTCGCAACCCCCACATGTCATACCGTGCACAGTTAACAAAAGTTCTGTTCGCTGTTCGGGTGCCATTTGTTCTGTATGTTCTTGTTCATTAAGGCCTTCCAGGTAATAAGGAGCTGCCAGGAGAATCAGAACCAATACCGTTACCACACCAAGAAATACAATTGATTGATTACCTTGTCGGGGTCGGCTATATCCTTGTTTCCTTCTTCTCCTGATGTTTTTTATATTTTGATACCATAAAATAACAAGCAGAAGTAAAACTAATGCAACAATAAAGGGCCAGAAAGTTATCATGCTTGAGAAAAAACCCTCCATATTCATATTGAGCTGTAATCCATAAGAATATGATTTACTTGCGGTTATACCGCCAAATAATGATGCTAAGAAGCTAAAGGCAAAGAAAATCATGATGTAAAAGGTTTTGTTTTATGTTAATCAAAATTAACAAAAAAATAAACCTTTTGAAAAGTTATTTTTATTAACTCCGTGATTAACGAATAAAATTTTTTAATTTCAATTTAAAAGAAGACCGAGTCTGTAATAATCAGGATCATAATGATCAGAAAATATATATTCATAACCAAGAATGCTCTGTTAACATAAACAGCTGTTTTTATTCCCGGCCATTTTAAAAATGATATTATAAGTATAAAAGATATTCCAATGATAATATATGATATTACAGCAGATTTAATGATTCCAAAGAAAGGAAGCAGCACTGCAGCAATTGCTGTGCTGGTTATCCAGACAAATGTAAGTCTTGAAATCTGACCGTAATTGAGGGTTGAAGTAATAGATGGGAAACCTGCTTTTTTATAATCATCCCCATACCTGAGTA
>JBHEOF010000030.1:7537-25834 GCA_046261715.1 Bacteroidales bacterium | reverse complement strand
GTAGTAATGAACCTCCGGCTGCTGACCAGCCGATAGCGGGAGGTATAGCTCCTACAACTGCTCCGGGCAAAATAGCCCATGATGTGAATTTTTTCAAAGGAGTATAAATACCGTTATACCACACCAGGGTTATGATTGCTAAGATTGAAGCTGTAGGATTGGCTAAAAACCACAAAATTACCGTACCTGAAACGGAAAGAATAACTGCCCAAACAGTTGCCTGCTTATAACTCACTTCTCCTGAAGGTAATGGACGATGACGTGTACGCTGCATTAAGCGATCACTTGATGCCTCCTGGATTTGATTGATTACTGATGAACCTGCGGCTATTAGTAATACCCCAAAATACATCGAAAGCCAACCCCGGGAAAATGATTGTTCAGCCAAAACAAAACCTGTCAGTGCCGAAAAAGCCACTGACAGGGTAATAATGGGTTTGGTAAGTCTTATGTAAGCCAGACCGGGAAATATATCTTTGTTTTTATTCATTAAGAGATTTAAGAAACTCTATGATGAGATCTATTTCTACCTCAGGAATTTCACCTTCATATGAAATCATCTGACCAGGGCGAAAACCTTCAGAAATATCATATTCGGGTTCGTATATAGAACGTTTGGTATATTCTTCATCAAAGGTAATCTGTCTTTCCTGTCCTCCCGTAATTACTGTTATTGTTTCACCGTATCGACCTGCAAATGAAGGACCAACCAGGCTTGATCCATCAAGTGAGTGGCAGGCTATACAACCATTTCTTTCCACAATTTGCCTACCCAGTAATGCCAGGTTTGTATCTTCGGTAATTTCGGGGGTCATTGCATCCGGATCATTATACCATTCCCAGTATTCATCTGGTTCCATGACCACTACTTCGCTTATCATGTAGGAGTGTTGTAAACCACAATATTCAGTGCAAAATATTGTATAGTTTCCGGTTTTGGTGGCTTCAAACCAGGTACTGTTATCGGTAAGTCCCGGAACCATATCTTCCTTGATTCGGAATGCAGGAACATAAAATGAATGTAATACATCCAATGCGTTGAGTTTCAAAATGATTGCTGTATCAACCGGTACATAAAGCTTATCGCTTATCCTACCGTTCTCATAGCGGAAATTAAAACTCCACATACGGGCATTGGCAGTTACTTTAATTCCTTCCTCAGGAGGTCTTTTCATGGGTATCCAGCCTACGTAACCATAATAAAACATTCCCAATACCAAAATTATTGGTATTACTGTCCACGTAACTTCTAATGTTACGCTGTCCTTGACTTGTGTAGCCTTTGGGTTTTTCTTTCGGTTATACCTGTAAATGAATAAAATAATTGTAAGGGAAATGCCAATCAGAAAGAAAAATGAAATTCCCAGTATAAACATAAAGGCATTATCAACGCCTTCTACAAATGTTGAAGCTCCTAAGATCATATTCGTGTATTATCTGTATGAATAATCAAAAAATGTTACATAAAGCACCAGCAGGAAAATTACGAAAACAAGAACCGTAAAAATTGCATATATCTTATTGTCAAATTTAAGGTGCATAAACCATATAAGTACAATTGCAGCTTTTGTTCCTGCAATGAACATGGCAACCAGGGTATTGAAAGGCCCCATTTCCAGGCTGGTTACTGCCACACTGGCTGTTGTGAGCAGTAAAAGTGCCATCAGCACAAAAATATGGCTGCGGTAGCTTGAAATATGTTGTTTTTCTTCACTCATAAAACATTAAATTTAATGTATTAAATAAAAAAGCGGGAACAGAAAAATCCAGATCAGGTCAACAAGGTGCCAGTAAAGTCCTACATTTTCAAGCCATACATAATCGGTACTGTGAATTTTATTACGACGGATCTGCTGTACAACATAAATAAATAATCCAACACCTATAAGAATATGTAATGCGTGAATGCCTGACATAACATAATACAAACCGAAAAACAGTGTTGTTCCATGTCCGAGTTCATGCAATAATTCACTTCCAGGGTAGAAGCCATACTCTATTTTTGCTCCCCATTCAAAATATTTGTTTACCAGAAAAACTACTGCAATGAATAAAGTGATACCCAAAAAGATGAGAGCCTGTTTTTTGTTGCCTTTTTGTATAGCTGATATTGACATGGCTACTGTTGCCGAACTGATGAGCAGAATAGCAGTATTTAAAGTTCCGATAAAAACATCAAGTTCTTCACCACCCAATTGAAATGCTACAGGATTTCTGAACCGATATACTGCATACATGAGAAACAACATACCAAAAAGCAGCAATTCAGTAAAAATAAATAACCACATACCAAGCTTATCGCCTTCATCATCGCGATGCACGTGTGTTGTATGTTCGTCGTGTTTTTCCATAAAGCCTGCTTATTTATAATCGTAAGGTGATTTGGTAACAGTTGGTATTTCTTCCCAGTTTTCAAGAGTAGGAGGGGTATCAGTTTGCCATTCAAGTGTTTTTCCATCCCATGGGTTTTTATCTGTAACTTTTTTCCCGTGTCTTGCCGATCTTACCAGGTTTGTAATTACAATTAAAATCCCGGCAATCATTAAAATTGCTCCAAGAGAAGAAATGATGTTACCTGCATGGAATTCAGGCAAATAATCGTAATACCTGCGCGGCATGCCTTGAATACCTAGAGCAAACATAGGCAGATAAAGTGTAAGAAAACCTGCAAAGAAAGTTACCCATCCGATATTGGCCCAGCTTAAATCATACATTCTTCCGAACATTTTCGGGAACCAGTAATGCAAGGCTGCCATAAAAGCATAACCTGTTCCACCAAATACAATGAAATGGAAGTGTGCCACAACGAAGTGTGTATCATGCACGTGCACATTGGTAGCCAGAGAACCAAGTACCAGACCTGTTAAACCACCGATCATGAAAACAAATATAAATGATACTGCCCAGTAAAAGGGAGTTTGAAGTACCAACGAACCCTTATGCATGGTAGCTACCCAGTTGAATACTTTTATAGCAGAAGGTATGGCTACCAGAAAAGTAAGAAAACTAAAGGCGTACAATGCCCGCCCGCTCATACCTGAAGTAAACATGTGGTGCCCCCATACAAAATAACCCACAAAGGCAATGGCAAGTGAAGAAAGAACAATGGCTCTGTATCCATAAATGGATTTTCTTGAAAATACTGGTAAAATCTCACTTATAACCCCCATACCGGGTAATATCATAATATAAACTGCCGGGTGTGAGTAAATCCAGAAAAGGTGTTGATAGAGTATAGGATCACCTCCCAAAGTAGGATCAAAAACACCTATTCCCAGCACCCTTTCCATTACTGTAAGTAATAAAGTAATACCGATCACAGGGGTGGCCAGGATCTGAATCCAGGCAGTAGCGTAAAGTGTCCAGGGGAAAAGTGGCATCTTAAACCAGCTCATGCCAGGTGCACGCATCCTGTGAATGGTTACAACAAAATTTATTCCCGTAAGAATTGATGAGAAACCCAGGATAAATGCGCCAAATAATGCAGGTAGAATGTTAACCGGGGTTCTGAAACTGTAAGGTGCATAAAAAGTCCAGCCGGTATCAGGCCAGCCGCCAACAAACTGCGATGATAACACAACCAGTATACCTATCACATAAATCCACCATGATGCCAGATTAAGCCGTGGAAAGGCCACATCCTTGGCACCTATCATAAGAGGAAGAAAGAAATTCCCAAATACAGCGGGCAGCCCCGGAACAACAATAATAAATATCATTATGATTCCATGCACGGTGAACATTGAATTGTAAGTTTGCGGACCCATAATTGTATATCCGGGTGCAATCAGTTGTATCTTCATTAGCAGTCCCAAAATAGCAGCAATAGAGAAGAATACAAGCATTGTATACAGGTACAGCAAGCCAACACGTTTGTGGTCGGTGGAGAGAATCCATCCCAGAATGCCCTTGTACTTCCCCTTATATTGTAAAAAGCTAACGTGATTTGATGATGTTGTTTCTGACATATAGATTAAATATAGAATTGATTAATTTGTAGTTTTTCTTTTGGGTTTTAACACCAGAACCAGAAAGATCGTTATCGCCATGAACAAAATAATACTACCGGCAACTTTGGTTACATTAAAAACATATGCCTGCCCTGCCGGGTCATAAGAATAGCAATAGGATAATAAACGGCTCATTGACGGGCCTGATTTACCTTCTGCTGTTTCAACCACAGCCAGTTTCAGGTCCATGGGCAGAAAATATGTACCATGAAGGTAACGGGTTATCTTACCTTCATCGCTTACAAAGATCATGGCAGACGTGTGCAAAAAGTCAAGTCCTTGTCTTTTGTATTTAAAGCCCACCGCTTCGGTTAGTTTTCTTGAGTTTAAGCTATCGGTCGTAAAGAACCGCCAGCCATCCGGATCAAACTCCTTATCTATAAGCATGTGATAGCTGTTTTGATTGGCACGTGACAGGTTAGTGCCTTCAGTAGGGTCGAAACTGATGTTAAGGATCTGATAATCCTTACCTAATTCTAAATTACTATTTTGCACTACCTCAGCCATTGATGTCATAAACGGGCTGCAAATACCCGGACACCTGTAGTAAACTACGGCTATAGCAGTTGGCTTATCAAGCAGTGAAACCAGATTTTCACGTTCACCCTCAGTATTGATAATATAAATATCTTCGGGTAAATATTCATCAAGCCTTTCAACAATACCTATTTCGGCTTCAGGCTGATTACCTTGTCCATGCAATGTTATTGTTGAGAATGTCACGAATAGTGCTGCAATTAACAATATTGTTTTTTTCATTGTATTAAGTGATTTTCTTTTGTTAAGCTAATGTTATGTGTTTTTGTTTCATTAAACTGATAATATTAAATATGATGATGCAGACTCTCTTCGAGATAGGGATGATTGCGTGGGATAAGAATGGTTTTACTTAAGGCTATAAATGTTATACCCAGGAAAAGTCCTGCATAACCCAGCCACATTCCGGCTTCAATAAACCCAAACCTGAGCGGGCCATAAGCACCAGGCATTATCTGAACAAAAATACTGATCCATAATCCTATCATCAGTAAAACAGAGATGGATAGCAGTACAGCAGGTTTTTTGCCAAAGTCATCACTCATCATTACCAAAAAGGGTATTGCAAAGTTAATGAACAATTCGGCATAAAACAGAGGTTGCCAGTCACCCAGAAATCTTGGATAATAATACACTGTGAGTTCTGGTATATTGGCATACCATTCAATAAGAAACTGCATGAACCAAAGATACCCGAAAACAATGCTGAACCGGAAAAGATATCTTGCCAGGTCGTGATAATGGGCTTCATTTAATTGTTTGAAATAACCCTGTGAGCGCAGGAAAAGAACCATTAGAATAACCGCTGCTGATCCATAATACATGCTAAGCACCATATTTCTGAACCCAAATAATGTACTATACCAGTGCGAATCAATGGTCATAATCCAGTCTTTTGATGCAAAAGAAAAGAATATTGCGGCAATGAATATGAATACCTGGGCATAATACCGGCTTTTCTTGTGGTATTTAATATCTCCTTTTTCATCTTCCAGCTTCGCATACTTTCTTAAGATAAAGGCCACACTCAAAAAAATCGCAAAATACAATACAATCCTGATCATGAAAAAGGGAATATTCAGGAACGGAGCTTTATGGGCAATCAGTTTATCCGTTTCTGTAATTCCCGGATGAGCCCATTCATAAATCTGTGGCAGGCCAAAATACAGAAGCAGCATCAGCACCGCACCAGCCGGAAGAAATGCTCCCAGTGCCAGCGGGATGCGCTGTATCAGAGCAGACCATCCTGAGTTTGTGATATATTGCAGGCTGTAAAAAAGTGTTGCACCTATGGCAATTGTAATAAAATAATAATTATTAATGAGAATATTATTCCATGTGCGTTGTGTATCCGTTAAGAAACCTGTAATAACTGCAACAATACCTATAAGTATCAATACAGCAAATAACAGATTCATTTTTCTTTTTAACGTGTATGTTGTTTCCATAGAGCTGCGCTTATTTCTTTTCCTGAATGATATTTTCCACAAATGCTACAATTTTCCAGCGTTGTTCGGGAGTTATCAGTGAACCATGTTCTCCCATAACACCCCAACCAGCAGAGATGACATGATATATTTCGCCCTCAGGAAGGGCAACAATCTCCGGATCAATAAGGCTTGAAGGAGGGATTACATATTTGCCGCTTGTGTGAAGCCAGCCTTTACCATCACCTTCAAAACCATGACATTGAGCACAAAATATATCGTAAAGGGTTTTACCTTCTTCAAGCAATTGGGTATTTATAGCCAGTGGATTATTAAGATTCTGCCCTGCTAATTCCCGACCTTCAAAATCTGCAGAATAAGGATAGGGTTGCATATGTCGTGGAACGGTCCCTTCCACAGGTTTACGCATAGTGCGTCCATCATCCATGGCAGGATTTTCGGAGTAAGTCCTGTAATCATACCCATGTGCCATATCAGGGAAATATTCGTATCCTTTGTCTTCCCGTGATCGATCACAGGCCATGCTCAGGAAAACAGACAAAAAAATTACAGCCGGTTTCAGCAAATAATTCCCTAAAGCATTAAAATTGTATATCATATACGTATCTTTTATTTTGTAAATTCTTTTTCCATTATTTCATCAGCTCCGCTTTCTCTGAGCCACCCTTTTATTTCATCGGGGTTAAAGTTTTGATCTACTACAAGGTAAAACGTATCATCGGTTACAGATGGATCAATTATACGGGTTGGTTTTCCGGGAAAAAACTGTGCCCGGCCATGAAATGTAAGTACAGATAAAATGGTTGTGACAAGTATAGTTACCAGAAACATAATTACTACCATTGGAGGAAAGCTGAAAATTGGTTTTCCACCGTATGATATCGGATAATCAATTACTGTAGTATAGTACATAAATGCAAAAATTGATACCATAGCAATGAATCCATAAATAACAGCTGCGTATGGTAGTCTTGATTCCCGGGTAAATTTTTTCAGAATATCATGATTGGCAAATGGTCCGTAAATGTCCACAAGTTTGACCTTATGCTCCTGCATTTTCTTAAGAGCCTGCAGCAGCACTGTTTCATCCTTGAACTTTGCAATAATGTGTTTGTAAGCCATATCTGTAATTTTTCAATGTTCTAAATTTTTTCACCCATCTCAGAGTACTCTTCTAAATTTTAAAGTTTCTAAATTCATAAACCAAAATTTAATTTCCATCTTTTCTGAATGCCTTTACTTCGTTAATTGCAATGATTGGTATATACCGTATAAACAGAAGCATTCCACAGGTAAAAATTCCGAAAGTGCCAACATAAATTCCAATATCTACCAGGGTTGGGGTATAGCTTGTCCAGCTTGATGGCAGAAAATCCTGTGCTAACGAAGATACCAGTATGATAAACCGCTCATACCACATACCAATATTTACGATAATGGACACAGCAAATAATATCCAGATGTTTCTGCGTGCCTTTTTAAACCAGAATACCTGGGGTGCAATAGCATTACAAAATACCATGATCCAGAATGCTGTGGAAAAAGACCCCGAAATCCTTGCATGGAAAAAGGTATGAAGTTCATATTCAACCCCCGAATACCATGCTGAAAATACTTCAATAGCATAGGCCAGACCGATTACAAGACTTCCGAACTTTAGTACATTGGCAATGGAATCGAGATGCTTATCTGTTACAAAATCTTTTATTTTGAACCCTTTACGTAATAATATCATGATGGTTAGTACCATAGCAAAGCCTGAGAAAATAGCTCCCACAAAAAAGTAGGGTGGAAGTATAGTAGCATGCCAGCCCGGCAAAATTGATACTGCAAAGTCGAGTGCTACAATAGTGTGCACCGAAATAACCAGGGGAGCTGCTAAACCACCCAGCATGCGTGTTAAGGTTTCATAACGGTTGTAAGCAATCATTGAACCGTTCCATCCCATGCTGAAAAAACCGTATAGAGCCCTGGAAACTTTGTTTTTTGCCCGGTCGCGCATAGTGGCAAGATCAGGTACCATACCAAAATACCAAAGTGTTAATGACATGAGCAGGTATGTGCTTATGGCAAAAACATCCCATAACAATGGTGAATTAAAGTTTACCCATAACAAACGTGTATTGGGGTAGGGGAATATAAAGAATGCCAGCCATGGGCGGCCCATATGCAGCAGTGGAAAAAGTGCGGCACAAATTACGGCAAAAACAGTCATTGCTTCGGCTGTGCGGTTTATAGATGCGGCCCACTTTTGTCTGAATACAAGGAAAAAGATAGTAAATGCAGTACCTGCATGTCCTATACCTATCCACCAAACAAAATTTATTATATCCCAGCCCCAGGCAACACTGTTGGTAAGTCCCCATGTACCAAGACCTTGAGTAAGAGAAGTGTATATGGCCCAAGCTCCATAAGCCAGCATTAAGGTACCTATACTCATGGCTATATACCACCATAGTGCAGGTTTGCCTTCATTGGGCGCAGTAAGTCCGGTAGTGATCTCTCGGTAGCTTTTTTCGCCCTTTAGCATGGGCCATCGTATACTACTTGCTATCATATTTGTTAAATTTTCAAATTTCAATATTCATTTTTGGTAATTACCCTATTTAATATACTGCTTACGCTTTTTTCGGATTTTTGATCCTTGTAAGATAACCCACAGTGGGCAAAGTATGCAATTCTTCAAGCAAGTGATAATTACGCGGATCTTTGATCAGTTTTGCTACGCGGCTGTCCGGGTCATTTAAGTCACCAAACACCAGCGCATTTGACGGACATGCACCAGCACATGCAGGGGTTATGTCTCCATCTTTCAGTTTCCTCCGTTCATTCTTGGCTTTGAGTTTTCCCTCCTGAATACGCTGTATGCAGAAAGAGCATTTCTCAACAACTCCGCGCTCTCTAACAGTTACATCCGGGTTGAGTACCATACGGCCGAGATCAGAATTCATATGGTAATCGAACTTATCATTCTGTGCATAGCGGAACCAGTTAAACCGCCGTACCTTGTAAGGGCAGTTGTTGATGCAGTATTTAGTACCCACACAGCGATTATATGCCATTTGGTTTATTCCTTCATGGCTGTGGTTGGTTGCTGCAACAGGGCAAACATTTTCACAGGGGGCATTATCGCAGTGTTGGCACATAAGGGGTTGGAAAATTACTCCCGGATTCTCTTCATCACCTGTGTAATACCTGTCGATACGCATCCAGTGCATAATACGTCGACGCCGAACCTCATCTTTACCTACTACAGGAGTGTTGTTTTCGGCCTGACATGCAATTACACAGGTACTGCAGCCGTTGCAGGCATTCAAATCAACCATTAGTACCCAATGGTGCCCCAGGTATTCTTTCTCAGGATACAGCGTAACCATATGTTTCAGGTGATAATCGCGAATTTCATTTCCTGCTTTGGGATTTTCCTGATATTTATCCAGGGTTGACTCCCTTACAATATGGCGGCCTTCCATGCTATGATGGGTTTGGCTGCGGGCGAATTCATATCCGCTTTCGGTTTTCTCCCAGCTTTCAATATTCCATAAAAATGGTTTTTTGTTCAACAGGGCGAAAGCATTCTTACCAACTTTTTCACCTGCTTTTCCGGCATATTCTCTTCCGTATCCCAGGGCAATTGATATAGTTTCATATGCCTGTCCGGGTTGAATGATTACCGGTGCTTCCAATCCATTGAACCGGATTAAATCGCCATCATGTAAATTATTTTCTTCTGCAAAACGAGGTGAAACAGCTGCAAAATTATCCCATGACACTTTTGTGATAGGATCTGGAAGTTCCTGCAACCATGGGTTGTTGGCGTAGGTTCCGTCAGACATCTTTACATTTTCTGTAGCAGTAAATTGCAGTTGCGATGCCTGTATTGTTTTTATCTTTAGCTGAGCTACAGCATCTGAAGCAACACCTCCCTGGATGTTTGCATTGAATGTTAATATCTCATCATTTTCAAATACACCTGCCTGTAAAGTATTTACCCAGAACTGCTGAAAATCGGGATACCGGGTTTGGGTGGGGAACAAAGTATTTTCGGCATATTCTTTAATATAGGTATGATAATCAGTATTTTGTTCTGCCCATGTAAGCAATGAAGACTGAAACTGCCTTGTGTTAAATACAGGCTGCATTGCTGGCTGCATGAATGAATGCGTGCCCCATACCGGCATAAATTCACCCCAGGATTCCAGGTAATGGTTGTCAGGTAAGACATAGGTGCATAAATTGGCTGTTTCATCCTTAGCAGTGGCAAATGAAACACTTACAGGTACCTTGTCAAGTGCTGCTTTGATTTTGTTTGCCCGGGGATAATTATACAAAGGATTGGTTTTATAGAACATTACCAGTTCGGTGTTACCATTCTCCATCTCTTCGATCATAGGCTCCAAAGCTTCACTGCTGCCGTGGCCCATATTCAGGGTTTTGCGGTTATCAATGGTGTTGCCATAAGCTTCAGCCATATGATTAATGGAATTGATAAGGACCTGGGCCTGCAGATCGTTATGACCACAAACTATAAGTGCTTTACCTTTGTGTGAAAGTATTTCCCGGGCTAAAGCCTTTGTGTCGTAATCTGTTGCCGGAGAGCTGTATACCGGATTACCTGTAAGAGCAGCCATTTCATTGTAAAGCTCCATAATGATCTCCAGTTCTGTAGAAGGCTTCACTGCAATACGCTCATCGGCATTAGAACCGGATACTGACATGCCCGCCTCGAAATGAATATGACGCGACATGGTTTGTTTCTCTTTAGATAATTTGCGGGTTTTGGAATAGCGGTTTGTAAAACTAACAGGAGCCAGCCATGTGCCCAGAAAATCTGCACTAAAACTAACGATCAGATCTGCTTTATCAAACCGGTAATCGGGTATTGCAGCCATGCGGAAAGTTTGCAAATGTGCCTGGCGAATAGCATCATAACTTGTGGCATCCCAGCTTACAAATTCAAGGTTGGGATATTTTGCCTTTAATGTCGTGATTAATTCAACGGTTGTTCTGCTCATTAGAGTAGGTGTAACCAGGTAGCATTTTTTACCTTTTTCGATGGCTTGCTTTAGTGTATTCTTTATTTCCTGGTCTGCTTTCTCCCAATTTATTTTCTCGCCATTTTTTGTCGGGTATTTATACCGTGCACCATCATCATACAAACTCAGAACTGATGCCTGTGTAATGGCATTTGTGCCACCGCCTGTAAATTTACAAAGATCGTTTCCTTCAATTTTTATAGGTCTGCCATCGCGGCTTTTTACCAGCACGCTGCAAAACCTGTTACCATCAACGAACGATGATGCATACCAGCTTGCTTTTCCGGGGGTAAGGGTTTCTGGTTGGTGAAGGTAAGGAATTGCTTTTTTTACAGGGTTTTCACAAGCAGAAATTACCGTTGCAGAGAAAAAGCTTATACCGCACCATTTAAGAAAATTACGACGTGATGATGATTTCTCATTGGCTTCATTGGCCAGAATCTCAATCATGGAAGAATCTTTTTCTTCCAACTGCGGTTTATAATCTGCCCGGGTTTCTTCTATGCTTTGCCAGTATTTTTTTTCCATGGATATTATATTGTTGTATGGCTGATTATTTTTCTGTTATTAAGAAATAATTATCTGAGTATTTTTATACATCCCATTTCCCATTTTCTTAATTTTTTAATTTCTCATTTTCTCAATTTCTTAATTTCTTACTTTCCTTTCTTAGTAGTGGCAACTCATGCATCCTTCGCCACCCAGATCGGCAGCTGTAACAGCATCAATTTCGCCATTGCGGATCTTTTCATGAAGCTTTTCATAAATCTCGAAATATGGATTATCAAGGAAATCTACATTTTCCTCGCGGTGACAGGTTAGGCACCAGCCCATAGAGAGTTCTTCAACCTGCTGAACAATATGCATGGTTTCAACTTCTCCATGACATTCGGCACAATCAAGTTTTCCCGCATTTACATGCTGGGCATGGCTGAAGAAACTATGATCAGGTAGCTTGTGAATTCTGATCCATTCTACAGGCTCGCCGGTTTCAGCAGCACGATGTATTTTATTGATCTCGAAACTACCGCTGTTGGTACCGCTTCTTATTACATTATGACAATTCAGGCATACGTTATTAGATGGAATACCCCCAGAAAGACTGTAATCAGCAATGTAATGGCAATATTTACAATCTATTTCATTTTCACCGGCGTGAATAAGGTGTGAAAACTTAATGGGCTGGTCGGGAGCATATCCTTTGGTTCTGCCAAGATTTTGTGCCTCTGCTACAGCAAACTGACCGTGTACCGCAATGCCCACAAGCAATACCAGAACGTGTATACCTTTGAATTTAATTTTTCGTGTAATGATCAGATCAATAAGAGCAAGCAGCATAAGTGCTCCCAGTCCCCAGAAAATAAATGCCCTTACAGGGTATGCTTGTAATTCTTCAGCACCTTTATCAATAAGCTTTGTATAATAAGCTTCCAGCAGGTGTTGTTCCTCTTCAGTGATATCCATCCCTGCATGATCTTCCATTAGCCTTACTGAAACCGGATTGTTCATAATATCCATTATGCTGTAATCGGGGTTTTGATCCCATAATACAGCCATTTCATAAGCTGCCGGATTCCAGTTCATTTCCTGCTGAGGCTGGGTGTAATGGCACGACACACAATCATGCTGTCCACTGGCAAATGGCACCAACCCATTAAAAAGTCTTTCTCCACGCCGTATTTGCTGGCTTGTATATTCACCTCTTATATATTCAATATCAGATTCTTCCGGAACAATTTCCAGATCATCCGCTTCCTGGTCCAATGTATCTGTGAGACCAGTTACTTCATCATCTATGATTGTATCAACTTTTGAGATAGTATCTCCAACCTGAATTTCTCCTTCCTGATCATCCTGATAAAAAGATGATAAGGTAATTATTGCCATCAGTGTAAGAAACAGAACTGGCAGGAAAGGTATAAAAACGCGTTTTTTTGTACGGTTGATATTTGGTCTTTTGGGTGTTCTCTCCATATGATTGGTATGTTTTAACCAAAAATGAACATTTTCGGTATTGTAAGGTCTTATGGTTTATTTCGGAATCTGAGTACCTAATTATTTGTCATTGGGGTTGTTAGTCATAAACAAATTCTGTATCATCTGAAAATATTGACATCACAGACTTCCGGCCACTAAATTAAGAAAAAAAACCTTGTTGACAACCTAGATACGTTATTCATAATCTTTTCAAATAATACACTTATTTAATACCCGCATAAAAAAAGCAGATCGTATATTACGACCTGCTTTCCTGAATAGCATTTCTTAAGCAACAAATTTTTAAAAGGATACCACTGAGTGACGGGTTTCGGGTATTATGATGGTCATAAAGGATACTTCTTCCATGGCATGGCATGTATTACAACTTGCAGAGAGTCTCGTGAAACTTCCAAGGAATCTTTCTTTGTCACCCGAATTTATTATTTCTTCAATTTCCGGTAGTGCAGCTGTTGTGAATTGCTGGGCTGATGCTTCCCTTTCGGGCCGGCGTACAAAGCCTTGTTCCATTGCTTCTGTAATATGCTCACGCTGGTATTCGGCATATTCCCAGTTTTCATCCATTCCGGCCCAATATAATTCTGCATATCGGTAAGAAACCTCTCTCATTGTGCGGCTGAATCCCTGGAATTGTTCTTCAAGATTATTTACAATCTCTTGTTTTGTTTCCCCCAGCCATTCAGTCTCATAACTTTCCTGGGGTGCTTGCTGACAGGCTTGAAAAAGCATGCCGGATAAAACCAACATACTGACTAATGATAAAATTTTTCGCATAACCTTAGTGTTTTAAGTTTATGCGAATATATTGCAATTTGATGGATTATCCATTGCCCAATGCAATAATCATTGTAATTTGAATTGTTTCTAAATTGCATGCAATATTGGTATTAATCATCTTCTTCTTTCAGTATATTTATCTTGTTTTCGTTGGGTTTAAAGTAGCATTTCTCATCTTTGTAGCGGGTATCGGGGGATACATAAATAATTATTTCTGTATCTCATCCTGATAGGTTTTCTGCTATGCAGGTAAGTTCCTTATATTCTCCCATAAATCTTTCACTTACAATAGTTCCGCAGAAGCAGTTGTCTTTTTCATTGCAAATGGTAAATTCTTCGTGTCTGATAGAAAGTAATACATCTTTTAAATCGGCCGGTAATGGAGTTTTGGTTCTGATCAATCCCATTGGTGTTTTGAAACCTTCCGGAGAAACCTTTGCTTTGATATAATTGGTTTTTCCAAAAAAGTCTGACACGTAGGCGGTAGCCGGGAAGGAATATATTTTTTCGGGATTATCGGTCTGAACGTGTCTGCCCTGCCTGATTACCGATACTTTGTCGGCAATTGACATTACATCCCTGGTATCATGGGTAACAAAAATTGCGGTTGCTTCGGATCTTGATAACCGGAAAAGTCCAAAGTTTATGTTTTCCCAAACTGTTTTATGCGGAAAAAGAGCATAATCCTGGAAAACTATGCCCACCTTTCGATTCTGAGGTTCGATAAATATATCCTTACCACTAACCGTCTCTCCATTAATTTTTATAGTTCCACCGTTAGGAACTTCAAAACCGGCTATCATTCGTAATATGGTGGTTTTGCCGCAACCACTTTCTCCGAGCAAAGCGACAATCTCACCCATAGCAACATTCAGATTGAAATTATCTACAGCCGGTAACCGTACCTCAGGGAATTTTTTTGAGATGTTTCTCAATTCCAATACATTCATATCTCTTAATCTTAACCTAATTCTTAATCCCGAATCGCTAATTGCTAAAACAACCTGTTTTCTGCCAAAGCATATTTTTTTAAAATTTTTAATAAACTAATATATTGTTTTATACTGTTGAATAGACTCATTTAATATGTTTATCCGAAAAAAATATAAAACAGGGTATAACATGTAGCTGGTTTCTATTTGATAATTTCCTTCTCATAACCTAATTTTACCTTTTTTAAGTAAATCATTTGCATTACATTATACTGATACTTTCAGATATCAGGTTAATAATTTTGAAAACAAGTTAATAAACAACCCACTAAACCAAAAAATATGAAGCGATTATTTACTTTCTTTACATGTTTCTTTTTGATCTTACTTACTGGTAAAGCACAGGATATTCAACTGGATTGGATAACACAAGGTACCGGCCCGAATATCATTTTTGGAGAAGGTGTTTCAGTGGATCCGGATGGCAACGCTTACATTACAGGATATTTTAATACCTGGCTCGTAATCGATGGTGATACTACCGAGGTTGAATCGGATAAGAATACGATGTTTTTTGCACGAGTATCACCAGAAAATGATGTACAATGGCTTGTAACGGCAGAATCAGACAGCATACAGGGTGTTACCGGTTTTAAAAGCTACTATAAAAACGGTTATGTTTACCTGATGGGCGATTTAAGAGGAATCGCAACTTTTCATTCTATGGATTTTACCGAACAGCAGGTTAGTGCCAATGAATACCGGACCATGTATATTGCAAAGTATGCAACCAATGGCGTATTGGAATGGGTTCGTACCATTACTACGGATAATTCAATAGGAATGGTAATGACAGGCGGTGCCCATGATCTGGTGGTGGATAATTCGGGTGCGGTTTATTTTTCCACTCAGTTCCGCAACTCATTAAATATTGCCGGCACAGAAGTTCCTGATCCTACCCCGGAAGAAAATCTGTACAATGCGATTGTGGCGAAACTGGATGCAAACGGTGCTTACCAATGGCACTGGTCAACTACCAACTCGGGTTCTGACCTGGCAAATGCAATCAATATCAGAAATGATGATGAACTGTTCTTTACTGTAAGATATGCTGATACTCTTACTGTTGAAGGCAATGTAGCAGCCAATCCGGGATCAGGTGGTTTTGCGCTCGTTGAATTTGATTTGATGGGTAGCTACCAATGGCATAAGGCTATGAGTACCGAAAGTTCTATTTCAACAGGTGTGCGATGCTTTGGTTTAACCTTTGATAATGATGGAGATATATTTTTGGGTGGTTCATTCAGAACCAATATTTACTGGGATCAGGAGAATTCATTATTAATAGAAAACGCCACCAGAAGTGATGGCTTTTTAATTAAGATTGATGGAGAAGATAAGTCCTGGATGTGGGGAAAGGCCTACGGAGATCCTGAAGAAAATGCTGATATACGCTCTTTGGTTTACACCAGCGAAAATACTTTTTTGGCAGGTGGAAACTTCAAAGGAGAAATGATACTAAATGATAATATTACCCTTATCTCCAATGAAAACTCAACAGATGGCTACTGGGCGGTCTTAGATACGGATGGACTGGTATCTGATGCTTTCGGTTTCGGAGGTAACAGCAATGAATTTTTAAGTCAACTGGCTGTTTCTTCTGATAATGATGTATATATGATAGGGCGTTTTCAGAATGATTTTATGTACGATGATGTTGAGTTTAGCGCCTGGGGCAGTTTTGATTTATTTTTGATTAAACTGGGTGAACCATCGCAGGATGCAAGCTTGTCTTCTATTGAATTAGATGGTGAGCCGCTGGTTGATTTTGATCCCGGAATAATGTCCTACGATATTATAATTGATGATATCGACAATATACCAGTAGTTACTGCTACTACGGCTGATGAAAATGCCAGTTATGAAGTACTTGATCCTGCACAGGAGCCCGGAAATGATGATTGGTGGATAGTTGAAATTCAGGTTACCGCTGAAGACCCCCTATATGTGATGAGCTATTATCTTTGGTTCAGGGAAATCTCTGATGATGCCACCCTTACACAAATCAACATTGATGGCGTTGTACTTTCAGGTTTTGATCCGGATGTGTTGCATTATGAAGTAGAGCTTGCCCCCGAAACCAGCGATGTGCCATTTATTGAAGGAATTCCGGCAAGTCCCTGGGCCGGTGTGGAAACCACGCAGGCTGAAAATATTAACGGTGGTGAAGAAGAGCGCACTGCCACCATAACTGTTACGGCAGAAAGCGGCACAGAACTCATTTACACTGTGCTTTTTACACTTGATGATACTTCAGTTTCTGATTTGTCTAACAATTCTTTCAGCATTTATCCCAATCCTGCAAAGGATAAGATATATGTTGAGTTATCTGCTGGTTTTGAACGTATCCGGTTATTCAATATTACCGGTTTGCAGGTGATGGAAGTTGCAGGAAATTCAGAGAAAGCAATACTGGATGTTGAGAATCTGCCTTCAGGGATATATTTATTAAAGCTTTCCGATACTGAAGGTCAAATCTATACACAGAAAATTGTTATTCGTAATTAAAACTTTTACCTGCAGAAACTGTCGGATATGCCTGAGTATGTTAGGTTCCGGCAGTTTTTGTAATTGATTGGTTTTCAAACCATACTTTATTAATAAAAAAACCATAATGCAGTGAAGACACTTTCTACCCTTCTAAAACATGTAAGTTTATTTCTGATTCTGTTTTTGCCCTCTTTGGGTTTTGCGCAGATTTTCACAGAATCACCCCTGGTAAGCCGTGAAAATGCACAGGCACTAAAATCTTTATATGGTGATGTTTCTTTCAAATGGGAGTTACGTCAACAACAGATCCGAACCTTCAGCAATGCTCGGCTGGCTGAAACAGATTTAGCTGATACTTTGATGACATTGCGTTTTATGGGCTTCACCGATACGGGAGAACCGATTTATTATCAAACCTATAACCTTTTTGCTGCACAAAGTATAAATACACACAGACTATGGACAGGCGGTACATCTGAACTTGATCTGGATGGTACAGGAATTACTTTGCGGGTTTGGGATGGTGGCACTATACGTCATACTCATCAGGAATTTGGTGACAGAACTACCCAGATGGATACCGGTGGGTTTATGAGCGGGCATGCCACGCATGTTGCCGGAACTATGGTAGCTGCAGGTGTCGTGCCTACAGCCAAAGGGATGGCTCCCGATGCTTTGCTGCATTCTTATTATTTTGAAAATGATGAGGAGGAAATGATTGAAGCTGCAGCCAATGGTGCGCTGTTATCCAATCACTCTTATGGTAGGCCCACAGGATGGGTTTTCCATACCAATCAATGGTGGTGGTACGGTGATACACGAATCAGCGAGATTGAAGATTATAAATTCGGGTTTTATACTGATGAAACCCGTATCCGCGATGAAATCACCTATCTGGCGCCTTATTACCTGCAGGTGCATGCAGCAGGGAATGACCGTCTGGATATTGGCCCTGCTGAAGGTGAGGAACATAATGTGTATGATCATGATATTGAGCAATGGGTAAAAT
>JBHEOF010000030.1:785-7527 GCA_046261715.1 Bacteroidales bacterium | reverse complement strand
GGTTTAGATTGTATATCTACACTCGTTCTGGGTAAAAATGTGCTTACTATTGGTTCTGTTGCCGATGCTTCAAATTATCAAGGACCTGAAAGTGTTATTCTGAGTGAATTCAGCAGCACCGGCCCCACCGACGATGGCCGTATTAAACCTGATCTGGTTGCCAAAGGGCAGGGGCTTTTATCCACATGGGTTGATAACAATAACAGTTACGCGGGCCTTACCGGTACTTCAATGGCCGCACCTACTATTACCGGGTCGCTGGCTTTGTTGCAGGAACTTAATCACAGGCTTTACGGAAGTTATTTGAGAGCTTCCACCATTAAAGCACTTGCTATTCATACGGCCCGTGAAGCCGGTTCCAATCCGGGACCCGATTACCAGCACGGATGGGGTATTGCCGATATTGATGCAGCCGCCAAAATTCTTCCCGAAAAGGATAATACTACCATTATTCAGGAGAGAAACCTGGTGCAGAATTCTGTGCCAACATACTCCCGCACGGTTTATTCAACCGGAACACAACCCCTGGTGGCAACTCTTGTGTGGACAGATGTACCCGCAGAAGCCCCCGAGCCTGCAATCAACGACCGTACACCCATGCTGGTGAATGACCTGGATCTGCGTGTTACAAGAATCTCCGATGGTGAAGTATTTTATCCATGGAAACTGGATCCTGATAACCCTATGGCACCTGCCATAACTGATGATAATATGGCTGATAATGTAGAAAAAATTGAGATACATTTACCCGAACCGGGTCAGTATTTTGTTGAAGTTTCCCACAAAGGCAATATTGTTGATCCTGTTAATCCGACCAATAAAAGACAGTCATTTTCACTGGTCATCTCAGGTGTTGCAGAAAGGACTATAGATCTGGCAGTAACCAATGCCAATGTACTGGCTTCGGGTTGCGATTTTACAGATCAGACACCCGCGTTCATTCGTATCGAAAACAAAGGTCAGCAGGATGCCCAGGATGTTGTTGTAAATTATACCGTACTTGACCAGGATAATTTGGTTGTAACGGAAGATTCAGCAACAATCGAACTCCTGGAAGCCGGTATGAGCCAGGAAATAAATGTAATTCTTGATCTCAGTCAGGGCTTCGAATTCACCTTTACAGCCACAGTAAACTTTCCGGGCGACCAACTTCCCTCCAATAATACTTTCACAAGAGAATTAATTTCCGATAGTTGGTTGGTGAGTGATGAAAGTTATCATACCAGCTTTGAAAGTATTGTTTATATTGAAGAAATTGGCTGGCAATCTATCAATAACAACGATGATAATGCAGGCTGGATGTTACGTATTGCCGACGGACCCAACCAGTTTGCCAGTGATGGAGCAAACTCCATGCGTTATGGTATTCTTAATCCTGCAGAAGATGGTGTAGAAGTTAATGTGCAGGCCGACGACTGGCTTATTTCTACGTGTATGTATCTGGTTCCTGACGAAATTTACAGATTGAGTTTTGATTACACGGTATGGAATGCTGATTTTTCTGAAAACATGAGAGTGGTGATGGGCCAGATTCCCGACCCGGAGTTGTTTGATAATGAGATTATTGATATCAATAATTTTTCCAATGAAGAGTTTATTACTGCAATGGAGCAGTTTACAGTAGAAGAAGAAGGAAACTACTTTTTCGCTTTTCATGTGTACAGCGATCCCGACCATCGTTTTATTTATCTGGATAATGTTTTTATTGAAAGAATGGTATTTGCAGATCTTGCCCCAACAGCGGTTGAAGTGCTTGCCGAAGGTTGCGACTTTTCTGATGAAACACCTGTAAGCGTAAGTTTCATGAATCTTGGGTTAGACTCCCAGCAGGATTTTGATGTGCAGGTAAATGTTACACACGCAAGCAGTGAAACAACTGAATCTTATGTTCTTGGTTATTCAGAAGAATTGAATCCGAATGAAGAAAATGAATTAACCTTCCTTGTTGATATGAGCCTTTACGGCGAGTATGAAATTACAGCCATTACTCTTTTGGATGGTGATGAAAAACCTCAAAACGATACTATTTCTGTTGAAGTTATCAATTCATTGGTCGATCTTGAATCCAATTCATTCTTCACCAATTTTGATGATATCAGTGGTCTGGATGAAATCAACTGGACTATTAATAATGTGAATGATGACAGCTATACATGGAGGTTTTACGGTGTTCCCGGACAAGCAAATTCACCTCCCCATAGTATGAATTACTATCGTTCAGATCAGAGTGGCATAGATAACGACTGGCTTGTTAGCAATTGCCTCAGGATGGAAGAAGGTGAAATTTACAGAATCAATTTATTCACATCAACCCAGGGAACAGGAGATGAAGATGAATACAGAATATTTTTAATGGACGGCACAGAACCTGAAGATACTTTGTCGCGGTTTGGATATGTTTACCTTGATACATATGATTATGTAGAAGAAGAGTTTGTAGTACAGGCACCTTATACCGGTATTTTTCATATGGGATTTTTTGTCAATACCAATATTGCAAACTCAGTTCAGTTTTTTGTAGATGATGTTACCATTGAAAAAGTAACCGAAAGAGATGCAGCCATGCGTGATGTCATTCAGGAAACATACGGCTGTAATTCATTTACCGAAGAAACCCCCATTAGCGTGGTATATAAAAACAGAGGAACTCTTTTACTTGATGATGCCACTGTGGAAGTTACCGTTACCGATGAGAGTGATAATTCAGTGGTTTATTCACAAATAATACCCAATTCACTTGAATTGGGACAATTGGATACTCTGGGTTTTGATGTTGATCTTTCTCAATTGAATACAATTTATACAGTAACTGCAAAAATTATTACTGATAATGACGAAGATGCTTCCAACGATGAGATCAATGTTTACATAAGAAATACCACTGTTGATCTGACACAGGGTCAACAATATTTTAATGATTTTGAACTGGTGCATATTGATGGTGGTAATGCCCTTGTGGATCCAAAGCTGGGCTGGTGGTACGAAAACACCAATGATGATTTTTACAGTGATGGAAGTCCAATTACATGGGCTTTGCGTAAAACATCATCTTTTGCCTGGTCGGGTGAAGTCTCTATGCGGGCTGGTAGAAGCACAATAAACCCGGCAGATGACTGGTTGTTTTCTAACTGCCTGATCATGCAGGAGGGTGAAAATTATTTAATGAATTTTTATTACACAGGTCGCACTGCAACAGCTGTTGAGAAAATGGGCGTTTATCTTGGAACAGATCAAACTTCTGAGTCAATGGAAGAATTGCTTTGGGATGAAACATTCAGCACAGGAATAAATTATCAAAAGGCTACCATAACATTCAGTCCACCTGCCGATGGTACTTACTATATGGGTTTCCATCATTACAGCGATGCTGATCAGGGCTGGATTTACCTGGATGATTTCAGTATCGTGTCAAATTACAACCTTGATGTGGCACTGGATTCTATTATTGTTTTGGCTGAATCCTGTGAATTTTCCGATGAGACTCCGGTAAGGATCTCTGTAAGGAATACTGGTAATGAAGCTTTTGAACATCCTGTAACGATGAGCTACACTATAACAGATCCATCAGGGGTTGTTGCAGCCTCAGGAGAAGAAACCATTGAACAGTCAATGGCAGTAAATCAAGTGGTTTACTATGACTTTTTGATTGATATGAGAAAATATGGTGAGTATAGCATTGATGCATCTGTTTCATTGCCCGATGATGCATCTGAACCAATGACCGATAATAATCACCTTGCTTTAAATGTGAGAAATATTAGTATGTTCCCCAATGTGGAAGACATCTACCTTACCTTCGAAGAATATGAAAGCATGGAAGAGACAGGATTCACCGCCATGGATCTTAATAGTGATAATTTTACCTGGGATCTGGGAACTTCATTTACCACTTTCTCCTATTCCGGCAAAAAAGTTTTTTATTATTCTTTTAGTGCATCCAATGATGCCGACGACTGGCTCTTCTCTTCTTGTGCTAATCTTGAATCTGGTATTGTTTACAATATAAGCTACTGGTATCGTGTATATGCAGGTGATTATCCTGAGAATATGCAATTTGCTGTTGCATCGGAACCCCATCCCGAAGCTGTAATTGAATATCTGGATGTAAAGGAAGAGATGGATAATTATAACTACCGCAGGGTAACTTATGCCTTTACTGTGCCTGAAGATGGGCAGTACTATTTTGCATGGTATGCTTTTAGTCCGAAATTCCACAGATTTATGTTTATGGATGATTTTGCACTGCGAATTGCCAGTGATGTGGATGGTTCTTTGTACAGTATTTCTGCCGATGTTGAAAGTTGTGATTTTACAGAAGAAACGCCCATGACGGCTGTTGTAAAAAACCTGGGTGCTCAGGAACTGCCGGCAGGTAGTCTTGAGATTAATATCAGCAGTCCTTTCGGAACGCAGGATATTACTCTGAGCACACCGGCCATTGCGGTATTGGGTCAAGCAGAGGTGGAATTTGAAGCTGCAATAACCGGTCAGGCCCGCTATGATTTCGATTATAGCCTTCAGGTACCGGATGATGAGGTGCCCGGTAACAACCAGGGTATATTCAGAATTTTCGGAACACGGGTTGATCTTACACAGCCGGGTAACTGGTTTATTCAGGATTTTGAAACCATCTTTGCCCTTCGGGAAATTGACTGGTCCATTCAAAACCTGAACAATGACAACCGTTACTGGGGACTACGGGTTAACGATCCGCCTCTGGCGCATAGCGGGCATAATTACCTGGTATATTTCACAGGCAATCAAACCCAGGCTGCCAATGACTGGTTGATCAGCGGATGTTATGAACTGAATAGTGATCTCAAATACAAAGCTGCTTATTTCTATCGATTGGGATCAGGTTCCCATAACCTGCGTATTGCAGCAGGATTGTTGCCAGAAGTATCAGCTATGACTAACGTAATTTGGGAAGATACTCAGATATCAACTCCGGAAGATCAACCCTACATGCCCATAGGTGATATTTTTGAAATCGATGAAAGCGGTAGTTACTACTTTGGTATCCAGCAATTCAGTTCGGCCAACCAGGGCTCATCTCTTGCCGATGATTTGGTTGTCATTGCTCAGCCGCAGATACTGCCCTTCGAAGGGCCCATGGAATCAGGTATGGAGATCACTATTGAAGCTCTGGGCTCCGACTCATTGCGCTGGTTTGCCGATGAAGAACTAACTCAGATCATTGGAGAAGGTACAACACTTACAATTACTGTGGATACAGATTATATAATGACTGTTTATGCCGCTGAATATGTGTATGGTGTGATGGGGCCGGCTGATTCAATACTCATCGGACCCGGGGTTGGAATTGAGGATGTTGATGATCATATGATCCTCAATGTATATCCCAATCCGGCAGGTGATTATGTGAAACTGGAACTTCCCCTCAGAGGTGAAGAGAAGTTTGAACTAAAGCTATCAAACATGATGGGTGAGATCGTAAAAAGTGAGATTTACTCCCATTCCGGTGAACTTACATTGGATGTTTCAGGTCTGGCTCCCGGTTCATATATTATTTCAGTTCAAAGTAAGGATAAGAAGCTGCAGGGAAGGTTTGTGAAGTTTTAGGTATCTCTTTATTTAAGCACAACTCAGTGTATTCGCTGAGCCTGCCGAAGCGTGACTTTTTCAACGGTCGTTTCGACAGGCTCAACGACCTGGTCTTTTCACGGAGTATATTTTACTCCACCACCAGCTTCTTTCTCAGCTCCATGGTTTCTCTGAGTCGTTGTATCGCGCGGCGTGCCTGGTAGAAGTCGAGCGTTTGATCGCCATCTGAGAACGCCCTGGGCGGACATTCATGTATTTCGATAAGAACTCCATCGGCACCTGCCATAACCGAAGCCAGTGCAATGGGTTCTACATAATTGCGGATACCCACGCCGTGTGAAGGATCACTGAAAACGGGTAAATGACTTTTATCGCGCAGATAAGGAATGGCATTCAGATCCATGGTGTTGCGGTAAGCTTTTTCAAAAGTGCGGATACCGCGTTCACATAGGATGATGTTCTCATTTCCGTTGGAGAAAATATATTCAGCTGAGGCAAGAAACTCCTGTAATGTGCCCGACATTCCCCGTTTGAGTAATACGGGCTTATCTGTCTTACCCAATTCATCCAGCAGATTGTAGTTTTGCGAATTGCGTGTTCCCACCTGGAAAACATCCACATACTCATACATGGGTTCAATCTGAGATACCTGCATTACTTCGCTTACCACCTTTATGCCGTTGGCCCGGCAGTGCGCTGAAAAGAACTTTAGCCCTTCTATACCCAACCCCCTGAAAGAGTAAGGTGAGCTGCGGGGCTTGAAGATTCCGCCACGCATAAATTTTATATTGTTTTCTTTCAGAAACTCCACAGTATTGATCACCTGATCTTCATTTTCCACCGAGCACGGCCCCATTACAATGGTCAGATCATCCCGCGAAATTACTGTATCGTTATCAAACCGGATCTCGGTATCCTGTACTTTCCACTGTCGCGAAACCAGTTTATTGGCATCTTCCACTATATGAATATCTTTTACTCCCGGCAGATTGCCTATGTGTCTTATATCAGTTTCCTTTTTCCCGTTGCATATCAGGTAATTCGCATGACGGGTCTTCACCAGGCTGGCTTTGTAACCATGGGTTTTCAGTTCTGATTGAATGGATTCCAGCATCTGCACCGGTATATTTTCCTGCAATTGTATCAGCATTTTTTATGTTTTTCAGATATAATTAAC
>JBHEOF010000030.1:0-775 GCA_046261715.1 Bacteroidales bacterium | reverse complement strand
TTAAGGGTTCCTAAAGAATTCGCTTTCTTCGGTCTTCGGTCTTCCGTCTTTCGCCTTTTCCCCAGCTGAGCAAAATTTGCAACCGACCGAAGGGAGCTCAACGAAGTTAATTCCGCTTTCTTCCGTCTTCGGTCTTCCGTCTTTCTAATTCAGCCCCAGGTCTTTCTTTAGCTCATCAACAGCCTTTCCTGCATCCGGGGCTACTGCCAGCTTTTTCAAAAACGCCGATCCACATATGGCACCATTCAAATTCTGCCATGCTTGCTGCAGCGTTTGTCGGTTATGGATTCCAAATCCTCCGATCAATGGATTTTTCAGATTCATGGCTTTCAACCTTCGAAAATAAGATTCCTGTGTCTGCCCGAAATCCTGCTGTTTGCCTGTAGTTGCTGCTGAACTCACCACATAAATAAAAGCGTTGGAAAGGTCATCAATCAGCTTTATTCGCTCATCCGATGTGTGGGGTGTGATGAGAAATACCGGACTGAGATTATGTTTTTCAAACAAAGTCTGATATTCTTCTCTGTATTCATTTATGGGCAGATCAGGAAGTATAAGACCGGAAGCACCGCAGGCTGCTGCTTCTTCCATAAATCTTTCTGTACCGAATTGTATAACGGGGTTCAGATATCCCATTAACAATAACGGAATGCTTGTTTTTCCTTTCAGGGCTTCCAGTTGATTAAAAAGCAGTTCGATGGTCATGCCATTGGCAATTGCCCGGGTGCTGCTTTGCTGAATGACAGGACCGTCGGCCAGTGGGTCGGAGTAGGGC
>JBHEOF010000003.1:17297-80878 GCA_046261715.1 Bacteroidales bacterium | reverse complement strand
ATCTATATGTGATTTAGCAAAGGCATAGTTTTCATTCAATGAAAAATCGTGTTCATCAAAATAATCAAACAATGCATTGATATTTTCCATATCTCCTTCATCAGCAGTGTAATAATTGGTAACTATATCCAGGTTATTTTCGTCAACATCGTGAACCCTGGCAAGATAGTGCTTGTCATATCTTTCCCGAAAATTAAAAATGCCCCAGTACTCGCCATTAATAAAAAGAATTAGTGGGCGATGAGCCTGTGTATCAAATTTTAAATGTTTTACGATATGCTGTATTGCTGGATCACGGAATAATGCACTTTGCCAATCCTGACCAGAATTTCGTAATATCAATCGTTTAAAAGAATCTAATTTTTCTTCTTTAAAAACCGGATAATTGATCAATTCATTCCCGTATCTATTACGCGCATATAATCGGAAAGATTTGGCAGGTAAAGTTCTTGATGACCCTCCATGTATTCTAAATCCAATATCCTGGTTGAATCCTAAGCTTCCATTGTTTTCAAAAAATTCTATATGACATGTAAATTCCCAGTCTACCCCGGACCGGTTAAAATTTGCACCTATATTCCAATTGGGTTCCGTATCAGGATTATTTAATCTCCATGTGTCAAAATCAACGCCTGCCACATATACTCCTTGTTCGTAATCAAATAAATTAGCTTCATTTGTACTTAAAGACAAAACCGGCAATGAGTAATAATTTTTTCCCGGATTTTTAACAAAAAAAGTATGGGTAATCACAGGGCTTGCCAAAAAACCATCTTTAACTGCTCTTGCTCTAACAACAGTTCCCTTTGTAACAGGTTGTTCGGGGAAATAACCGGGATTGAAATGCCATGTTGAAGATATTTGCGTAAGACTATCAGCTTCAGGACTTCTGTTTTTTATACTTAATGATTGTTCAAAAATGTGGGATGTAAAACTTGCTGTGAGAAATTCTCCGGGAGTATCTCCGGGATTTTCAGGATATTGATTTTTAAAAACATATGTCGTACCGGCAGTATTTCCCGCATCAGGCTCCGAACCATCAAGCGTATAATAAATAACAGCTTCACTATCAGAATGCATTATCTCAAGCAAAAACTCTTCATCATAAAAACCTCCGGGATGAGAAAATTCCGGGGGTGGAAGAATACCATAAAACCCTTCTGTAACATTGGGTAATTGTGGTGTAGGCTCATCAAAATAAAACCAGCCTCCCGCACCATCAGGCTTGCGACCATAGGATATATCTCTAGGCACAGCGATTGGATTTACAACATCAACCCAGTTACCCAAGGGGTGCACAAGCAGCAGTTCTTCTCCGGAAGCATCTATACTAAAATTGGTATGCAAAGTATTCTCAATACGGTCTTTACCTGAAGCCCATACCAAAAGAAATTCAGCAGGGTGAATAACAGTATCAGGGAACAGCCATTTGTAGGGATCTGACAAATCATCGGATAGAAACCAGCCTTCAAGATGAATAGACTCATCGCCATAATTATGGAGTTCTATCCAGTCTTCAAAATCACCATTTTCATCGGCGATAGTTGAACCATTAGAAGCCATGAATTCGTTAATGGAAAGAGTTTGGGTATACGAAACCACCGGCAGAAAGGACAAAGATGCCGTAATGATAACGTGAATAATAAAAACGGATGTGGATAATTTCACTTGAGTATTCAATTTTAGGTGCTCCCAACTATCCAATTGGATAACCTTAACCCCTTGCAAAATTAATCAATAATCCTGTAATATAACTTTTTATCAATTATATGCTTGTAAAGGGAGCAGGATTTAAGATTATTATGTAATAAACCCAAATTTAACCTGTAATAAATCCCCCGGAAAAACCCAATTCTCCGGGGGATTAAAATAGGTTTTGTTATATATTTACCTGCTAATATTCAATTTCCTTACAACAGTTTGATTTGCATTTCTGAAACTTACAATAAAAATACCTGAAGGCAATTGTGTGGTTTCAATACGTGTGGTTCCTGTTTCCAGGCTTCGTTGAAGCATGATCCGGCCGGTGAGATCGGTAATTGTCAGCAGTACAGATTCTGAACCGGTAAAATCAGCCATGAAATGATTTGATGCGGGGTTTGGGTATATTTGAATTTCAGTTAAAGCAATATTCTGCACTGATAATTCAGGCTCCAGCATAACATACAGTTCAACATCAGCATCGGTAATTTCAATGGAACCATCAAAATCATTGTATGACCCGGCATAAATTACATAATTATATACACCCGGCACAAGATCTTCAAACACGTAATGCCCCGGTTCAAATTCTTCCCCTTCAAAAACGATTACTGCATCTTCAATCAACTGCTCTTCCTCATCCTGGATGATAAAAGTAAGGGTATAGGTGATCTGCTCCAGGATAACTGTTTCTGTTACATTCTGATCTGTAACTTCTATGCTGCCTTCTGCAGTTTGATAACCAAATAAAGTAACCGTATAATCGTATGTGCCCGGCGTAACACTCTCAAACACATAATCACCGGCATCATTGGTAACTCCGTCAAAAGTAATCACAGCATCGGTAAGTTCATTCTCATCTTCATCGGTAACAACAAAAATTACTGTGTAAATATCAGGAGTTTCCACTTCCACAACAACAGTCCATATCTGCTCATCGCCATGAGGCACGCTAACGGTATACTCAACCGGTTCGGTAAAATCCTGCTGTACACTTCCGGCAGGATCAACTGCAACACCCAGGGGCAATTCAATGGATGGTACCAATGCGGTTACATCTGTTTCTTCAGGAAAGAGAAAATAAATTTGCTGGTTCTCCTCATCAAAAACACCTTCATAATCGTCATCCAGACCGGGGTTTAAAGCCTGGGTAAATTTAAATGAAAGGATTTCGGGATGCAGAAGCATTATGGGTTCATAGGTAACCAGTCCGAGGCTTCCATCATCGGGCTGGTGAAAAATATAGGACTCTGCAGTTTCAGCATCATTGTCACCCCAGTAATTACCAATAGCACTAACAGGATTGGCTGTGTTGTTATATAAAGCATATGTCTGGCCGGTATTTCCGTTGTTATACAAAACATTACCACCAGGGTCATCGGCAGTACCAAACTCCGGTTGAGCTGAATTTTGTATGGTAACACCCCACAAATTACCTGATATCAGGTTGTTTCTTACTACTGAGAAGTTATTGGTATTTCCCAAAAAATTTAAACCACTGCCGCCCAACATGGGGCTACCCTGGATATCATTATCCATAATGAGATTATCACGGATCAGGGAACTGATATTATTACCCGTTTGAGCATATCCATAGCGGTTATTGATAATGGTATTTTCGGCAATCAAGGCAAGGGTGTTTGCACCGCCTAAAAGATTGCTGAGACCAATTCCTCCGGCATTATCATTTAAGCCCTCAATGTAATTGCCTGCAATGTAAATGGTGTCGGACATACCCGGGCCGATATTGATCTGCGGGCGGTTGGTATTGTCCATAGTATTGTGGATAAAAGTATTATGCATGATTTGTGGAGATCCGGTTACATTTGCACCTGATGCTATGGCAGCACGGGCATTTTCGCGGAACTCGCAATACCTGATCACCGGACTGCAACCACTGTAATTTACGGCACCTGACACATTGGATGAACCATTGTTTCGTATCACACAGTATTCAAACAAAGCTTCGGTGCCAATGAGCTGAATTCCGCCACCGTATTTTACAACTGTATTACGGAATACAGCAGTATCAGCATCCTCAAAACGAAAGCCCCGGAAGTTATTTGCAGTAGCCGTAGTATCCTGTGCTGTAAGAACCACCTGGCCATCGGCTGGATCAGAAATAAACTTTCCGGATACCTCAATCCTTATGGTAGCAGCCACACGGATGATTTCCGGCTGTAAAATTTTCAGCGTATCGGTTGCAGAAATGATCAAGGTGTTATTCACAAAATAGTCACCATCAGAGGTAGTAACCACGCCTCCCGACAGGGTAACCAGGTCATCGAGAGTCAGGCTCAGGTTGTTGCCGGGTGTTGTATATTGCGCCTTTGCAACAGGAGCAATAAGCATGATGGCAAGCATAATTATTAAAAAGCGTAGTGTTTTATTCATTTCGCAAAGTTTTAAGATAAAAAATACATGTTAAACAAAGTTATTCATATTATTTGGGGAAAGCAATTGGAAAAGGGTTGCCCGGTAAAATTCCGGCCAACCCTTTTGTGTATATTGTGAATAAAAAATATTATTCCAGCTCCAGTATCAACGCCGAATTGGCGGGTATCTTCCAGGTGCTGAAACCCCGAAAAACCTGATCACTTATTATATTGCGCGCCATGTTGAACCCATTGGTAGCTTCCTCAAAACGACGGGTATTGAGATCCATTTCACGGTTATTGTTATTGAGAACTACCATAATTGTTTCTTCTTCATTGTAGCGGAAATATACATACACATTGTCTTCAGGTACAAAATGCCTGAGCCATCCGTAATGGAAAATTTCTTTGTCTTTACGATAATTAAGAAGTTTGGTAAGGTAATCCACAATTTCATTTTGTTCTGCTGTGCGCCCTTCTCGTGTAAAAGCATTTACAGAGTCATCGGGCCAGCCACCGGGGAAAGTGGCCCTGAGTTTTCCGTGCCCTTCATACTCACGCGCCGATTCAAGGATTTCAATACCGGTATAGAACTGGGGAATTCCACGTGTGGTTAAAAGAAATGCAATGGCCATTTTCAGTTTATCCATATCTTCACCAATCCGTGTAAAAAACCTGTCGGTATCATGATTGTCGCCAAAAATTACCAGGTTGTAGGGATTAGCATACAAAAAGTCCTGTGCAATGGTATTGTATAACCGCATCATACCTGAGCTCCAGCCCTGCTCCTCCTGGAAGGCAAGCCCAATGGCATCGTAGAGTGCAAAATCAAAAACGGTTGGTATGTTAGAATCATATCCGTCATGCTGCATTCTTCCACCCTGAAAATAACTGGTGAGTGCAGGTAGGCCACTCCATGCTTCGCCCACAATATTAAAATTGGGATATTCGGCCAATACATAGGCACCCCAATCGGCCATAAAGTATTTATCGGCATAGGGTTGGGTGTCCATGCGTATACCGTGTATGCCTGCATATTCAATCCACCATACACTGTTCTGAATGAGATAGGTTGCCAGCAAAGGGTTACGTTGGTTCAGGTCGGGCATATTGGTATCGAACCAACCGTTCATCATACGCTCATAATCGGCCTGGGCGAAATACGGATCCATAATAGTTGTCATACGGTAAGATGTGCGCGTAAATTCGTCCCATTGGTTCAGCCAGTCTGCCGCAGGCAGATCTTTCATCCACCAGTGGTGATGGCCGCAGTGATTAAAGATCATATCCTTAATGATCTTCAGACCTTTATTTTCAGCTTCCCTGACAAGGCGGGCATAATCTTCATTTCCCCCAAAGCGGGCATCAATATTGTAGAAATCGGTAATTGCATAACCATGGTATGAATACCGGGGCTGGTTATTTTCAAGCAGCGGATTTATCCAAATGGATGTAAAGCCCATACCGGCAATATGATCGAGATGGTTGATTATACCCTGTATGTCGCCCCCCTGGCGGGCATCGGGGTTGGTACGATCCACATTTTCAAGCATTCCGGGCACATTATCCAGCTCAGGATTTCCGTTGGCAAAGCGGTCGGGCATCAAAAGGTAAATAGCATCGGAGTTGTTAAACCCTTGTCTGTACCGGGCATTTTCGTCCCGCTGACGAAGTTCATAGTTGTAAATATACTTAACACGTCTTCCACTCAAAAAACTGATATCAAACCTTCCGGGCTGAGCATCGGTAATGTCCAGATAAAGAAACAGGTAATTGGGGCTGTCGACAGCTATCGCCTGCTTCAGTTTTACCCCCGGATGATCAATTAACACACGGGTAAGTCCAATTTCTTCGCCATGCACCATAATCTGAAGTTCATTATGGTACATATCGGCCCACCAGAATGGTGGCTCCACCTTTTCGGGAATATCCTGTGCAATCCCCTGCACCGATATCAACAATATTATCGCCAGCAGCAATATCTTACTTTTAATTCCGGTTTTTCCTGTCATCATTCTGTTTTTTTATTGTTATAAATATATTACTCTCTTTGCAACCTGTATGTACTGCAAATATACATCAGGCGGGTGAATTGAAACAAAATCTTTTTATTATTGTACTGCTTTCTGAATCAACAAAAAGTCATTTACATTTTCAAGGTCCAGAATGCCTGCAAATTCTTCATTTTTCATAACAGGTACAATCTCAAGACGACTTTTTCGCAGATTTACATAGGCTTCAAAAAGGGGCAATTCAGCATCTACATGTTCCGGATCTGTACTCATAACTTCTTTTACAAGACCGTCTCTGCCGTTAGTGCTTAATCCTTTTACCAGATCATTGCGGGTAAGAATTCCGGCATAATCGCCATCGGTTGTTACTACAAATCCCCGGTCGGAGATATGCACCAGATCTTCTGCTGCTTTGCCAAGGGTATCTTCTGCATCCAGTCCGGCATAATCCTTCTTTAATACATCTTCAACGGTATAATTTTTCAGGATATCCTGGTATTTGATCATTTCATGTTCACCTTTTGCTCCGAGTAATACAAAGAAACCGATAATGATCAGAAACGGGTTTATGAATAATCCTGCAATGATAAAAAGCACGGCAAATACCTGTCCGATGTCTCTTGCGATCCGGGTGGCTTTGAGTCTGCTCATTTTCATGGATAGTGCTGAGCGGAAAAGCCTGCCGCCATCCATGGGAAAAGCAGGAATAAGGTTGAAGATGACTATAAAAAGGTTAGCAGACAGCAGCATCGGCGGAAAATTCTGAACTGTTATGGCTTCAAAACTCATGTCATCCATTTCCACCGGATGAAAAAAATGCAGGTAAAGCCATAGCAAAATAGCAATTACAATATTTACTGCCGGACCCGCAGCCGACACCAGAAATTCTTCACGCGGCTTTTCAGGCATCTTCGACATATTTGCCATGCCCCCAATGGGTAGCAGTGTAATGCTTTCTACCTTACCCCCAAACTTTATGGCAACAAGGGAGTGACCAAACTCATGTAAAACAACACAAACAAAAAGTGTCAGTACAAAAATAATATGCATTACAATTTGCATTGTTTCAAGCCCCCGGTTCAGGCTAATAAAAACGATCCATGCAATAAGCAAAGTAAAAGACCAGTGAACTGAAACTCTTATTCCGAAAGGTCTGCCAAGATGCAATGAGTATCTGCTTTTCATAATAAAAATATTTTGATTTTCATGTATTTTTCAACCTCAAACAATTATCAGTAACCAAAAACAATTTTTATCTTAGTTTATCAAAAATAAGGTTTTTCAGAACCAATATAAAAAGTAATCTTCCTTTAATTCCGTACAAAATATAATTTCTTAATATATAGATTAAAAAAAAATATTGTAATTTGGTATGCTTTCAAAACTTTTTGAAACTTATTATTGAAAATTCATTATGGAAATTACAATAAAAGAGGTAACAGATAAAAAGGAGTTTGATGATTTTATTCTATTTCCTGACCGGCTTTACAAAGAAAGCCATTATTATGTTCCGGCACTTCACAGTAACCAATACGCAACCCTTTCGCCGGAAAAAAACCCCGCATTTGAGCACTGCGAAGCACTTTACTGGCTCGCATTTTCAGGAGAACAGATCGTTGGCCGAATTGCCGGTATTATCAACCATCGGTATAACCAGGAGCAAAAAACTGCTCAAATGCGATTTGGCTGGCTCGATTTTATTGAAGATAAGAATGTACTTCAGGCTTTGCTTAATCAGGCAGAATCCTGGGCCAGGGAAAAAGAAATGAAGTATATTAATGGTCCGTTGGGATTTACCACCTTTGATGCATCCGGAGTATTGATCGAAGGTTTTAATGAATGGCCAACATCATTCGGCCGTTATAATTTCCCGTATTACGATAAAATGTTGCAAAACGCAGGCTATAAAAAAGATATTGATTGGGTAGAATTTATTATTAAAATACCTGAAAAGCTACCCCCAAAGTTGCTCACTGCGGCCAAACTAATAGCAAAACGTTACTCGGTGAAAAATGCTTCACTGAGAAATAAAAAGGACATCAGTAAATATGCAAGTGAAGTTTTTGAATTGCTGAACACAGTATATAAAGAAATTAAATATTTCTCTACCCTTAGTGAGGCTCAGAAGAAACTCCTTAAAGAAGATTTTCTTTCCATGATGCACCCCGATTATATTTCCGTTATTCTTAATGAAAAAGATGAAGTGGTTGCATTCGGAATTGTTATGCCTTCCCTGGCCAAAGCAATGAAAAAAGCCAAAGGGAAGCTGTATCCTTTTGGAATTTTGCATATTCTTTATGCATTGCATTTCAATGATACTGTTGATATGCTGTTAATTGGAGTAAGACCCGATTATCAGAACAAAGGAATTCATGCGCTTATCTTCAGTAAGATCGGACAAACTTTTATTCGTAAAGGAATAAAACAGGTAGAAACCACCCGTGAATTGGAAAATAACCATAAGGTACAGCAATTATGGGCCGGCTATGAAGTGCGGCAGCATAAAAGAGCAAGGTGCTACAGGAAAGAACTTTGATAAATGGATGGGAAATTTGCCGGGAATAATGCTTTTCTGATGAAAATATACTAAAAAAAGCTGTCTCATAAGCAGAACTTAACCTGGACGCTGAGCTTGTCGAGTCGGTTATCTTGCTGATATTTAGCAGTCGTTTCGACAGGCTCAACGACCAGAAAACACTTTTGAGACAGCCTTTTCTTTATATGTACCCAGGGCCGGGGTCGAACCGGCACGATATTGCTATCACTGGTGTTTGAGACCAGCGCGTCTACCAATTCCGCCACCTGGGCATGTAATGAGCATTTTTTTGTGAGTGCAAATTTATACATTATTTCGGTACGGCAAAAAAAAATGTATTTTACCCTTATTGGGGTTTTATTATAGTTTTAATTTTCTAATTTTGTGCCTGATTGATTGCAAACCCATTAAACAACTGCCTCATGTCCTGCACTGTAAATATCTTCTCCGGATCAGCATCCCGCTACCTTGCACAGGAAATTGCCAACGAATACGGAAAATCACTTGGAAATGAGATTGTTGCCAAGTTCAGTGACGGGGAGTTCCAACCATCTTTTGAGGAAACCATCAGAGGAAGTGACGTATTTATCATTCAAAGTACATTTGCTCCTTCCGACAATCTTATGGAGTTGCTTTTAATGATAGATGCTGCCAAACGGGCATCATCAAAACAGGTGGTAGCAGTAATACCTTACTTTGGGTTTGCTCGTCAGGACCGAAAAGATAAACCACGGGTTCCCATAGGAGCAAAACTTATTGCCAATTTACTGACCGCCGCCGGCGTTGACAGGGTAATTACAATGGATCTTCATGCTGATCAGATCCAGGGATTTTTTGATGTACCGGTAGACCATATGTATGCATCTTCTGTATTTGTTCCCTACGTTAAAAGCCTGAACCTGCCAAATCTTGTAATGGCATCACCCGACACCGGCGGTACCAGAAGAGCAGCCGCTTATGCCAAATTTCTCAATTGTGAAATGGTTATTTGCTATAAGCAAAGAATAAAGGCCAATGAAGTGGAAAGAATGGTTTTAATAGGTGATGTGAAAGGAAAAGATGTTGTGCTTGTTGATGACATCATTGATACTGCAGGTACCATTACAAAAGCAGCTAAAATGATGATGGATCATGGGGCAACTTCGGTGAGGGCAATGTGCACTCATCCTATTCTTTCGGGCAAAGCGTATGAAAGAATAGAAAAGAGCTGCTTTGATGAACTCATCGTAACAGACACAATTCCTTTGCGCAAAGAAAGTCCCAAAATTAAAGTACTGTCAACCGCAAAATTGTTTGCCGATGTAATCAAGCGTGTGAATAACCATGAGTCTATTAGTTCACACTTTCAGTTTACAACCATCCAGTAATTATTTTTAAAAAAATATTTCTTAAAAACCGGCTGTAAAGTATTACCTTTGCAGCCGGTTTTGCATAAAGCAATTCCATTATTATTCATCTAAAAATCAATAACAAATGAAAAAAGTATCTGTGAGCGGTTCTCTCAGAGAGAACGTAGGGAAAAAAGATGCTAAGGCGCTACGCCGCGAGGGACTTGTTCCCTGTGTGCTATATGGTGGTGAAAAACAAATTGCTTTTTCTCTTCCTTTACTGGCCTTTAGAGACATTATTTACACGCCCGATTCATGCATCGTGAATCTGGATATTGATGGAAAAAAGTACGATGTAATCCTTCAGGATGCACAATTCCATCCTGTAACCGACCGGGTTATCCATTGCGATTTCCTTCAGGTTTTTGACGATAAGCCTGTAAAAATTGATATTCCTATTGAACTTAAGGGTGATTCACCCGGCGTTATTAAAGGTGGGAAACTCATTACCAAGCTTCGTAAACTCAGGATAAAAGGTCTTATGGACGCGCTTCCCGACAGAATAACTATTGATATTTCAAAACTGGAAATCGGTGACTCTGTGCAGGTTGGTGAACTTGAATATAAGGATATTGAATTCCTTAATCCCCATAATGCAGTTGTGGTAATTGTGAAATCAGCAAGGTCCGTAATGATGGCACCCGTTGATGCTGAAGAGGAAGAAGGAGAAGGTACTGAAGAAGGTGCCGAAGGAGAAGAAGGTGCTGAAGGAGAAGAAGGAGCTGCTGAAGGCGGTGAAACCAAAGAAGAAAAATCAGAATAGGTTTTATTTTGACCTTACGGTCATTTGCAATACAAGGCATAAAGGTTTTATCTTTATGCCTTGCTTTTTTTAACTGAAGCTTAAATGTTGAAAATCCTTAACCGCCTTTTGGGAAAGAGCAAATCTCAAAAGCCCAAGCAAACTGATGAAGTGAAATACCTGATTGTGGGGCTGGGAAACATTGGCCCCGATTATGAAAACACACGGCACAATATTGGTTTTATGGTATTAGATCATATTGCCCGTGAAAATAATGTGGGCTTTGAACCCGCCCGTTATGGCGACAAAGCTACTTTCAGATTTAAAGGACGTACTTTTATTCTGATAAAACCCAGTACGTATATGAACCTGAGTGGTAAAGCCATTCATTACTGGCTCACCAAAGAAAAGATCCCTATTGAAAAACTAATGGTTATTGTTGATGATGTTGCATTGCCACTGGGAACAATTCGATTAAAGGCAAAAGGCAGTGACGGTGGTCATAATGGACTGGCAAGTATCATTTCTGTTTTAGGTACAAATCAGTTTCCCAGACTGCGTTTCGGAATTGGTGATGACTTCCCGAAGGGAGCCCAGGTACATTATGTGCTGGGTAAATGGGAACCCTGGGAACTGGAGATCATACAACCGGTGATTCAGAAATGTGGAGATCTGATAACCAGTTTTGCAACCATTGGTATTGAAAGAACCATGAATTTTTTCAACACCAAAACCAAAGCAGAAAAAAAGAAGCAAAACGAAGATAATGCATCTGACAAACCTTTGGAAAATGAATGATCCCGAACTCATCCCTGTTTGTTGCGCCATTATTGAACACAAGGGTAAAGTTTTAATTGCACAAAGAAACTCACGTGTAAGCAATGCAGATCACTGGGAGTTTCCCGGAGGTAAACAGGAAAAAACAGAAACAGCAGAAGAATGTTTGATAAGGGAAATTCGTGAAGAACTTTCCATTAATATATTTATCACCGACAAGCTTGAGCCTGTAGTTCATCATTACCCTGATAAGAGTATTACATTAATCCCTTTTATTTGCAATTACTCAGGAGGGAAAGTAACCCCTGAAGAGCATAAAAAAATTTCATGGGTTAGCCAGAAAAATTTTCCTGATTTTAAATGGTCGGAAGCTGACATTAAGATCTGGAAACAATACATTGAAAAAGTGAATAAAAAAACCGGGATTGAATAAGACACTCCCGGTTTTATATCTTTTCTGAATAAAATATCAAATAGTCCCGCAGTTTACATCAGCCCATTTCTTCATAAAGTCATGCAAGTCATCACGGGAAGCTGATCGGGAGTTTCGCACATAGAAGCCTGACGAGCAAACACCCATTGCCAGACATTCAGCCGGCTCCATGCCTGCCAGCCAGCCTGTGCAAAACCCTGCATTAAAATTATCGCCGGCTCCGGTGGTAAGTGCAGGCCGGGCAGTATAAGGCCCATCAACCCATTTACACTGTGTATCAGTGGCAATAGCAGCTCCATTAGTAGGATGAATCACTACACCTGCTATACCCAGCTGCTCCCTGATTAAAATAGCGCGGGTAAGTATTTCATCTTCTTTAATACCAAGGTTCAATGAAATAATGGTAGACTCACTCAGGTTCATGCTAAGAATAGTTTCAGTCTTTAATCCTGAAATGATAGAAAGCACTTCTTTTATATCTGCCTTGGTTCTTTTTTTGGGATCGGCAAGATCAATAAATATCAAGGGTTTATCTTTTAATTTTGATATGATCTTGTTGAACTCAGTTATTATTTCATTAAGACGTGATAGCATGGTCCAATTGGTAAAAGCAATCAAATCTACATCTGAAAGAAGTTTCTTAAGTTCAGGTAGTGGCAGCTTTTCAAGAAGGTTCTCAAAGTTTACTTCAACCAGGTTATTCATTTTGCCCATCATAATTTTTCCATCGAAAAACTCAAGGGCATCAGTATAACCGGGTTCGGTAAGAGAGTATACATTCTTACAGGAATCAGCAAATTCACGAAATACAGGTTGGATAAAATGCTTTCCCAATGCACCTATATACGTAACTTCATGCCCCTGGGCAATAACGGCATTACCCATGATAGGCCCGTTGCCACCAAGTTTGGTTTGAATAGGTACTTTTTCAATGTTTGCACTTAATCCTGCTACCTGGGCAATACGTTCAGCAAAAGCTTTTATATCCGAAATACGATCGTATTCCTTATCATTTTTTCGTTGATCAACCATATGGATGATTTCATCAACAAACCCATCAAAACCCACCAGAAGATGCTTCTTATCATCAAACTTGCCTAGCTTCTCAACTGCGTTTTTAATAATTTCTGTTTGTCCCATATTATCCGTTTTTTCCTTATTAAACCTGATTAAAAAAATACTAAAGGGCTTAAAGATATGAATACTTTCATGAAAATAAAAGTACTTATACTCTACCAAATTATTACCTGCCGTAAAGTTTTGTTATCTTCATAAGCTCATCTTCATGTTTTTCGGTGAGCATGTCTTTGGTAAATCTCCATTTCCAGAAACCTGATGCTTTTCCCGGGAAATTCATTCTTGCAGCAGTATCAAGCCTTAGTAAATCCTGAAGGGGAGCAATTGCCACATCTCCTACGGTTGACCAGGCCAAACGGATAAATGACCATGCGGGATCTTTTTTATCCACACCGAAATAGTCGTGCATAAGTTCAACATCAGATTTGTTGCTCTGCTTAAACTGTCCAAGGGTGGTGTCATTGTCATGTGTACCGGTATATACAACGTAATTCTTATCGTATGTGTGCGGCATAAAATCATTTTCTTCACCCGAATCAAAAGCAAATTGCAGAATTTTCATTCCGGGCAGACCAAAACGATTGCGCAGCTCCACTACATCGGGTGTAATAACTCCCAGGTCTTCTGCAATAATCGGCAATGGCCCGAGAGCATCAAATACTGTTTGAAGCATTTCTCCGCCCGGTGCCTCTATCCAACGGCCGTTGATTGCGGTTTCTTCTCCGTAAGGAACAGCCCAGAACGCTGCAAGACCCCTGAAATGATCAATGCGAAGTATGTCGTAAAGTGTAAAGTTGGCATCAATCCGGTCAATCCACCATTGGTATTCATCCTCTTTCAGTTTATCCCAGTTGTAAAGCGGATTGCCCCACAACTGACCGGTTTCGCTGAAATAATCCGGTGGTACACCGGCTACGTTAACCGGGTTCATGTGTTCATCAAAATCAAAAATCCCGGGATTGGCCCAGGCATCAGAACTGTCGAAAGCCACATATAACGGAATATCACCAATAATACTTATTTCATTAAGATTTGCATAAGCTTTTAGCTCCAGCCACTGCGAATAAAACAGGTATTGAATGAACCTGAAATAATTTATATCATCTTTCAGGTGCTCGCGATAATAATTCATGGAATCATCACGCTTCATTTTAATATCCTCATCCCATTCAGTCCAGGCAAGTCCTTTAAAGTGCTTTTTTATAGCCATAAAGAAAGCATAATCATCAAGCCACCTGACATTTTTCATGCAAAAATTCTCAAAACGTATAGTTCTGAGTTTGTTTTTCTGTTTTTTGTGATTTTCATATGCTTTGTGAAGAAGAGGATATTTAATCTCATGTACCTTACCATAGTCCACATATTCTTCATCAAAATAAAGATTCTCGGGAAGATCATCTTTTTCAAGTAATCCGTCATTGGTAAGTTTTTCCAGGTCGATAAGAAGGGGGTTCCCGGCAAAAGCTGAGTAACATTGATAAGGCGAATCGCCATAGCCCGTATGACCCAAAGGCAGGATCTGCCAGGTCTTCTGACCTGATTTTACGAGAAAATCCACAAAATTATAAGCTTCCCGGCCCATGGTTCCGATTCCATACTTGCCGGGAAGTGAAGTGATGTGCAATAAAATTCCGCTACTTCTTTTCATAATATTTTAATCCGTTTTATAGTTAAATGATCTTCGACTGATTACCAAAGAATAATTATTCAGGTGTATGTATCATTACCTGATCATTCTTTGCACTCTGTAATTATTTTTAAATTCACATCAGATGCCCGCATCAAGCTCTTCATAACGTTTTTTAATCATCTCCTCATCAGGATCATGCACCACAAAGATCATCATGATTGCGCCAATGAAAAGAGAAACCCCGCCAAATACCAACCCGTAAATGGGCTGCCCTTTGGCAACAATACTTATAAATGATCCCAGCACACTGGCAGCAACAATTTGTGGCATCACAATAAAGATATTGAATAACCCCATGTAAGTTCCCATTTTATGTGATGGCAGCGACCCGGTAAGGATAGCATAAGGCATAGCCAGAATACTGGCCCAGGCAATACCCACACCTATCATTGAAGCAATAATCCAGGTTGGGTTAGGAACAATAAGGATTGACAAATAACCCAGGGAACCCATTGTAAGTGCCATAGCATGCGTATATCTGCGGTTTGTCCAACGGGCAAGGAAAGGAATCAGAAAAGCAAATAATGCTGCAATACCATTGTATATGGCAAAGGAAAATCCCACCCAGTTGGCACCGCGATTGTATTCTTCATCAACCCGCATAAGTTCATGCTGAATAGTAGCTGGCAGAAACAGGTCGTCTTTGAAGCGCTGAAAGAACCTTACCACACGCATCGAAATTACAATTTCCGGTTTGCCCTCTTCAATCTGTTCCATATAGAAATCAAGATCATTTTGAATGGCCTGGGCACGCTGACTGAGATCTTCGTCCCCGATCGCATCAACCTGATCCAGTGAAGATGCAAGGGTCATTACTTCATTTGGCGATAGTTTCATATCATAATGATGGCTGGTAATGCCCGGGGTAGCAAATGTCCATAGTGTAAACAAGCCCACCCATGAAAAAAACTGCACTACAGCAAGCTGCCCCATTGTTTTGGGCATACGAAACAAATCATTTAAAACAACCACAAAGCCATTATCAGTTTTATTTCTGCGAATCAATTGCCCGGCGATGAACTGAATAACACCAAAAAAGATAAAACCAATACCCAGAATGTAAAGATCAGCACGGATAAAATCGTACCTGGCCACCAAAAATGTAAGCACTGCTCCCAGGATAATCCAGTAAACTGAGGGATTACTGAATTTATGGTATGGAAGTACTTCGCTTGACTTGTGATCTTCTTTTACTCTGTCGGCTCCTTTTTCAAGCTCTTCGAATTCTTTTAATTGCTCGGGAGTGTATTCCTTTGTGCGGGTTACCGTTACAAGTATAGCGCCCAGAAGCACTGCCCCTCCAATGAGAAATGATATGGTAACCGATGGAGGAACCTTTCCTTCAGGTGATATATTTGCTACGTTTAATACATTGGTTAGAAGCCAGGGTAATATCGATGCAACAATTGAGCCTGTGCCAATAAAAAAACTCTGCATGGCAAAACCCCTGTTTCGCTGTTCAGGTGGGAGCATATCACCTACAAAGGCTCTGAAAGGTTCCATACACATGTCGATGCTGGCACCCAAAATCCAGAAAATACCCACAGCTATCCACAACAGCGGAGCATTGGGCAGCAACACAAGGGCAATAGCCGCACCAATGGCACCAAAAAGGAAAAACGGCCTTCGTCGTCCTAACCGGGTCCAGGTATTGTCACTCGTATAACCCACTATGGGTTGAATAATCAGTCCGGTTACAGGAGCTGCAATCCAAAGAACCGGGATGGCTTCCACCTGGGCACCGAGAGTTTCAAAAATTCTACTGACATTGGCATTCTGAAGGGCAAATCCGAACTGAATTCCTAAAAATCCAAAACTCATATTCCAAATTTGCCAAAAACTTAGGCGAGGTCTGGTTTTCATTCTTGTGAGATAAAATTAAAAATCCTTTTAGTTCCAATATTCAGGCAAACCACAATTCGGGGTGATGCAGCTGCAATAACAAAAAAAACTGAAGCATTTTAGATTCATTTAAACAGAAACTTCAGGGCACTGCTTACAAATGTTTTTTTTTGAAAAGAGTAAAACATTTGATTTTTAAAGAGCTTCAAAATTAATGGTTTTTTTCAGCCACAAAAAAAATATATATGTTCTTTTGAATTTTTTTCAAAAGAATATAAACCCATTTTGACCAGGTAATAAAAAATGTAAATTTTTTGAGACAAGAATCAAATGGGGGCAATCAGATGCAGGTAAACCCCTACATCGCCATGGCGGGTAACAGAAAACTCGGTTCTGAAAACTTTGTCGTAATAAGTAACCAGGTCAAGGCCTATACCGGCACCACCCAAAGGAGTATTGGAGTAGGGATTTCCCTGGAAAAAATAAGTGTCGCGCACAAAACCAATATCAGCAAAAAAGTTTACATACAAAGCATAATGTATCAATGAAAACTTTTCATTATTAATGAAGCCTATTCGAGTAACTGTATTGGGAATTAAAGAGTATTTAAAATTGGACTTAAGCACTGCAAAATGCTGTCCGTCAATAACAAAATTTTCATAGCCTCTTACAATATCTCCTTTAAATCCCAACCCTCTTTGCAGATAATAGGGTTGGAAATCACCAAAAGATACCTTGGCATTTACGCCGGCAGCAAAGAACCATCGTGGACTTATTTCCCAGAATCTGCGAATTGACGATTCTGCAGTTGTCATATCCATCTTCTCATTTCTAAGCAACCCTAAGCCTTGTCTTTGAAGACGAATGTCAAAGTAATACCCACGTAATGGATATGCCCTGATATCTCGGTGATCATTTTTAAATTCATACCCTATTGAAAAAAACGGGGCACGGGTTTCGGAACCGGGAGAGAACTGTGGATTGAGCACCAGTAATGAATCAGCGAAACGAAAATCGTTATACCCGAGACTTAAATTGTGTGTATGATGAATACCATCCCTGTATAAAATTCTTGAATTGGCATAAAAGTGGCTTAGCGCATTTACTCCATCTTCTGAGTAAAACAACTGTATGTTATCCTGGGTAAGATATTCAATTTCATTGCGCAGGTTTATACCTACATTGAATGCCAGCCCCAGTTTCTGTGCCTGGTTGATGTAAGGAATAATATAATTTATACTGTAGTTCTGCCGGTAACCGGCACGCGCCAGGATGCTTAATCGTTCCATGCGCCCCCTGAAGTTTTCTTTTACGATATAAGCCCCATAGTTGGTTCGATAGAAAGATGGATTACTGATCCAGTCATTTAAATTTCGTTCGGCAACTTCAAAGATAGGGAAAGGCCATATGTACCAGCGTTCTACGAATGTAAACCTTACATTGGCTGCAGGCAAAAAGTCATGAACAAATAAAGATACATTTACGAAATTAAACAGAGAGGTATTCAGTAAGTTTTCGCGACTTTGCTCCAGTAAAAGTGAAAGATCTTCTTTGGCTATAGTATCTCCCGGTGAAAAAACCAGTTCGCGAGACAAAATATGCTGACGGGTGGCATTATTGCCTTCAAATTCTATATCCTGGATAACAATATAATCAGAAGATATAAGGTCATCGGGTATGGCTTCATGAAAGTCGTATCGTTTCATAAATGACCCATGCTCAAGAGCTGCAAGGTGCACCTGGGCAAAAAGACCGGTTAAATTAAACCCGACCAGAAAAATGTAAAAAATGGTACGGGATATCATGTTTTTGTTTTGGTTATATCAAATATTCAAATAGTTCATTAATGCGCCAAACCGCTCTTTTAGCAAATCATCATAGTTATTTTCCTCAGAAAATGATGCGGAAATCTGGTACTCATAGCGGTTAAAAGTCTGAAGAACCGGAGACACATCTATTTTATTCAGCTTAAGTGTAACTTCAATCATATTACTCTCGCCAAAAGTACGAATTCCGCAGCTTAGAATTTTAGCATCGTTTGATTCAACGATTCTTGATATTTCATGCAAAGAATAATCGGCAACATTCATTTGCAGAACAATAATACCACCGGGCTGATCAATGGATCCCGCCTGGGCTATTTCCTTTAGCAAACTGGCCTGGGTAATACACCCAAGATAGTTATCATGTTCATCGAGAACCGGCACCAAAGATAATTCCAGGGCTGACATTACTCTTATCACTTCATAAAGATGCTGATCATTATACACATAGGGCCGCACCAGCGACAATTGATAGTTTCCGATGGGTTCATCAGGATCATTCAATTCAAAAATATCTTTTTCAGAAACAAGACCCAGGAAATTTTCATTATTAACAATTGGCAAATGAGAAATACGCAACTCATCCATCCAGTTGAGTGCGGTATTGCCGGTATCTGATGTACGAAGTGGCATTATAATATCACTTATGAGCTCATTAGCTAACATAAAATATCTTATTTATTCTACAAAATTAATGTTTTGCCTGACTTATAAGCAGGTTTTTAAGAAATATCTACCTGAACAATAATGTAGATTCTTCCTGCATGTCAGTACTTCTATATCTTATAAACGAAATTTTTATTCACAACGTTCACTTCCTGAAAAATAATTTACAGATGAAGTTTCGATAAACAAATTATCATGAATGTTTCTTAGCTTTGTGTAAATGTATAAAAAACATCCTGATGACCCGATTAAGTGTAAATTTAAATAAAATAGCAACAATCCGCAATGCAAGGGGCGGAAATATACCTGATGTTGTAAAAGCAGCTATTGATTGTGAAAGATTTGGCGCACAAGGCATAACAGTGCACCCCCGTCCCGATGAAAGGCACATACGCCGTAAGGATGTGTATGATCTGAAGCCTGTTCTAACTACTGAGTTTAATATTGAGGGTTACCCAACAAGTAAGTTTATGAACCTTGTAATTGAAGTGCAACCTGCACAGGTTACTCTCGTTCCCGATCCACCCAATGCACTTACATCCAATGCCGGTTGGGATACCATAAAGCATTTTGATTTACTTAAAGAAGTAATTGCTGAATTCCAGGCAAATAATATCAGAACATCCATTTTTATTGAAACTGATCCTGAAAGAATTTTCAAAGCAGCTGAAACCGGCACCAACCGGGTAGAACTTTACACCGAACCATATGCTGCTAATTTCTCTAAAAACAAGGAGCAAGCCATTGAACCATTTATCATGGCAGCTGAAGCCGCAACAGAAGCCGGATTGGGAATCAATGCGGGGCATGACCTGAACCTCGATAATCTGAAATATTTTGCACATAACATTCCCAATCTGCTTGAAGTTTCCATCGGTCACGCACTCATTTCAGATGCGCTGTATTTTGGTCTGGAGAATACGATTCAAATGTATTTGAGGGAATTGAAGGCTGGAGGAGTTTAAGATTAAGGTTGAGATTGAGATTGAGGAAAAGTTGGTTTCCGATGATTCTAAACAATTAATTTATGGAATTGAACTATCAGCATGAAGGTTCGGGGCACCCTTTAATTATTCTGCATGGATTATTTGGCATGCTCGATAACTGGATTAGTATATCGCGCAAACTTGCAGATAAGTTCTCGGTATATGCTGTTGACCAGCGCAACCATGGGCGTTCGCACAGACATGAAATTTTCAACTACCACGCCATGGTCGACGATCTGCTGGAGTTTATGGATACCCTTGAGATGGAAAGTGCTTACCTACTCGGGCATAGCATGGGTGGTAAAACTGCTATGCAGTTCAGTTTCGATTATCCTGAAAAAGTTGACAAACTGATTATAGCCGATATCAGTCCCGATGAATATAACCATAAGCATGATAAGCTCATTGAAGCCATGTTGTCGGTTGATCTTTCAAAATACAGCTCACGATCAGAAGTTGACAAAGACCTTAAAGAAAAGATTGATAATCCGCGTATTCGCCAGTTTCTCCTGAAGAATCTTTACTGGAAAGACCGCTCATCGCTTGGCTGGAAGGCCAACCTGGAGGTTATACATGAAAACTTACCGGAAATTTTCCGCGCTCTTGATTCTGACAAGCCCTTTGAAAAACCTGCACTTTTTATCCGCGGCGCCGACAGCCCTTATATTACTGATGTGCATATACCCAGGATAGAAGAACTTTTTTCGGATTTTGAAATAGAAACGATTGATGATGCATCACATTGGCTGCATGCAGAAAAACCGGATGAATTTCTGAAAATCGTTAGGAATTTTCTGGAAAAATAGGACAACTGGTCAATGTTGGAATTTCTGTTTCTTAAAAAAATCAAATTGCCTTCTTTTTCTTGGAAATCAGGACACAATGGTTTTTCTTTGCTGCCTTTGATTGATTTGAATTTCAATGCACTGAGATCCAAAGTTAATTTAATGTCATTATATACACAAAATCTGAAAAAATGAATAAGATGAAAAGTTTTCTTACCCTGGTATTAGCCTGCATTTCCATTTTAGCAGGTGCGCAGTCGCAAACATTTACCGCTGAAAAAATGTGGCAGATGGAGCGTGTCGGCAGTTTTGATGTATCACCCGATGGAAAATATGCTGTTTTTCCTGTTACAGAGTATGAAATTGACAAAAACACATCAACTACCGACCTTTTCCTGCTGAATATTGATGAGGGTACAACCCGGCAGATTACTTACTCAGGTAAAGAAGGTTCTCCGGTATGGAGCCCCGATGGTGAAGAAATTGCTTTTGTGTCGCGCCGGCACGATGGACCCGGACAGGTTTACATAATGAATCTGGAAAAAGGTGGCGAAGCCCGGAAGATTACCGATTTGCCGGTTGGAGTATTTTCCCTAAAATGGTTTCCCACGGGTGACCGGATTGCTTTTGCTGCCAATATTCTGCCTGACTATGATGGCGATTTCGAAAAACTCAAAAAGCTGATAGATGACAAAAAAGAAAGCAAGGTAACAGCCAAAGTAACCGAAAATACCATGTACCGCTTTTGGGATCGCTGGCTTACTGATGGCTACTACCCAAGGCTTTTCAGCGTAGATGTAAACAGCAAAGAGGTAACTGACCTTATGCCCAATACTGTAAATTATTTCAACATGATGGGTGGGGTTAGTTATGATATTTCTCCGGATGGAAAAGAAATTGCCGTTAGCATGAATTCAACAGAACCCCCATACGACAACACCAATTATGCAATTTTTCTTCTTACTGCAGATGGAAGTGGCAGATTAACAAATATTACAGCGGATAATCCAGCCAATGATCTTAACCCCGTTTACAGTCCTGACGGAAACTTTATCCTTTACGGGAAACAAAATATCTATCATTTTTATGCCGATAAGGTTGAATTGGTAAAATACAACCGCAGCAACGGAGCCTTTACCAATCTTTCATCAGATATTGACCTTTCATTCTCCAACTGGAAATGGTCGAGCGATGGAAAAACCATTTACTTCCACGCAGGCCTTAATGCACAAAACGCTATTTTCAGTATACCTGCCAGTGGAGGGGAGCATACAATGATTTTCGGCGATGGCACCAACGGCAATGTTAGTATTGCCGGGAATCGTGGCCGCGATCTGGTTTTTGCGCATCATAATCTCGATCAGCCCACTGAAATTTACAAGATAGATAACCGCGGTCGCAATCTCACGCAACTTACCCGATTCAACGAAGAACGCCTTGCTGATATTAACTTTGGCCGGGTTGAAGATGTAACCTATAAAGGAGCTGACGGTGCCGATGTGCAAATGTTCATTGTATATCCTCCCGATTTTGATCCCAACAAAAAATATCCCCTTGTGCTTATGATTCATGGCGGGCCGCACGGAACTTTTGGAAATTTCTGGCATTACCGCTGGAATGCACACCTTTTTGCTGCACCGGGTTATGTTGTGGCTATGCCCAACTTCCACGGATCAACAACATTCGGACAAAATTTTGCTATCTCCATTCATGGGGAGCATGCCAACAAACCCTTCATGGATATAATGAAGGGCACTGATTATATGATTGAACGTGGCTTTATTGATGAAACCCGTATGGCAGCGACCGGAGGCAGTTATGGTGGCTATATGGTAAGCTGGATTGCCGGCCATACCGACAGATATGCGGCATTGGTTAATCATGCGGGAGTTTATGATCTGCACCTGCAGTTTGCTTCAGATTATTCAGGCAACAGAGGATATCAGTATGGCGGCACCCCCTGGGAAAATTTTGATATCCTGAACTCTCAGAATCCTTCGCAGTTTGCCCACAATTTCAAAACACCCATGCTGGTAATTCATGGCGAAAGGGATTACAGGGTATCTGTTGCGCACGGCTTGCTGGTTTACGGCATTTATAAAGGAATGGGCCTGGATGCCCGCCTGGTTTATTACCCCGATGAAAGCCACTGGATACTCACTCCGCAAAATTCCATTTACTGGTATGAAGAGTTACATAACTGGCTGGAGAGGTATTTGATGTAGAAACAATGCTTTCATAAAAGACAGAAAGGCTGCATTCATGAAGAATTGCAGCCTTTCCTTTTTCTAAACTATGAAGAATGTTAATTATCTGTTCAGTCTGAAAGTCACCGGCACAGTATATCTTACCCTTACAGCTTGTGTACCTTGACGGCCCGGAATCCAGTTTGGCATGTTTTTTACTGCCCTGAGTGCCTCTTCATCACAACCCCCACCAATTCCTCTCTTTACATGAACATTGCTTATACTTCCATCCCTTTCCACAATAAAACCAATTATAACGATTCCTTCGAGCCCAACTTCCTGTGCCATTCTGGGATAACGAATAGTTTGTCTGAAATATCTGAAGAGTTCTGTCTCTCCTCCAGGAAATTCGGGCATTACTTCCACAAAGACAAAGACATCATCAGTTGGATCTGGCTTTTCATCAATAATTTCAATTTGCGGATAATCAGGCACAACAACATCAGGAAAAGCATCAATATCCACCTTAGGAAAATAATCATCATTTACCAGATCATCCGGAGCAGTTATAATTTCATGGGACTCCGGCGGAGGTGGCGGAGGAGGCTTGGGAATATTGGGTGGTATATAATCATGATCAACCCAGTTTTGCCCGCTATCCGGAATTATAATTTTTGATCTTTCGGTTACCCTATACTGAAAGGCAAGCAGTACGAATGCCAGTACCAGCACAAAACCGACTTCCAGAAACAAGCTCCTCTTGTTTTCCAGGTTTTTACGGGGAGATTTTTTTGTGTCCATAGCTTCAGATTTTGGTTTATAAATCAATTATGAATGCTAATCAACACTTTGTGCACAAAGAGCGATAAAATCCGGTCTTTTATATAATAACGGTCATGATTTCTAAAATATTGTTAATGTATCATAATAAAATAATATTTTTTAGTGCATTTAATAACCAGACTCCTTACTAAACCTTTGCCGTAAAAGCTTGTTGGAATATTAGTAAATAAAGTTAGTTTCAATTCATAATTCACCTGCAAATGCATAGTTATAATATCGTTGAAAGGGGAACACCATTGAAAGAGGCAGAAAAAGCCATAATACTCATACACGGCAGGGGTGCTCCCCCGGATGATATTCTCTCGCTGGCCGATTTTTTTGAAACCCATAATACCTATGTGGTGGCCCCGGAGGCAAACAAGTATGTTTGGTACCCCCTGAGTTTTCTGGCTCCGCAAGAACAAAACCAGCCATGGCTTGACAGTGCGCTGAAGAACATTAATAAACTGATCAGTAATATTGAAGAATACATCCCCACAGAAAAAATTTATATAATAGGATTTTCTCAGGGAGCGTGCCTTACGGCGGAAGTTACATCAAGAAATGCACGAAGATTTTCTGGAATAGGAATTTTTACAGGTGGTTTAATTGGTGCCGAACCCAATGGTAATGATTACAAAGGAAATTTTAATGGTACCCCCGTTTACTTAAGCAATGGCGATAACGACCCCCATATTCCGCTGGAACGCACGGAAGAAACTTACAAAATAATGAAGGATCTTGGTGCAGAAGTTACCAAAGAGATCTTTCCGGGACGGCCACATACCATCCAGTTAGAGGAAATTAATAAAGCAAAAACCCTTTTAAATTTGTGAAAGATCATTTTATGAAATGTAATTATAGTTTTTTACACGTTCACAAATTTTGACTTTATCAAACCTTCATAATTGTTACCTTTGCAGCAGTTAATGAAAGTTGTTCAGGGAAACCTTTCAGTGAAAAGTTTCCCTAATTTTTTGCTTATCCTATATGAAAAATCTTTCTAAAATAATATTCATACTTATTCTCTTTGCAGCGGCATGTTCGGGCTCACGACAGTTAACAGAGTTAAGCAATAATGCAACAAAAGCGTATCAGGAAGAAGATTATGCCGCCGCTCTGCAACTTTATGAGGAATTTATTTCTCAGCACAGTAATGATGTAGCTGCTATACCTGACAGCATTTACAGCGGGGCCGGCCTTTCCGCTTATCATCTCGGGCAATCAGAAAAAGCACTCAACTATCTTAATCTTATCCGGCATTCGGAAACGGCAGATGCAGATGCGCATTATATATTGGCCAAACTAAACCGGGAAATTGATAATCTATCGCGCGAAATTACTGCTATTGAAATGTTCTTAGAAAAGCAAAACGAAGGTAAAAAAGCAGATGCAATGAAGCAAAGGCTTTTTGTTACGTATACCGAAAGCAGAAATTACGAAAAAGCATTTAACATCTGGGAGGAGATTGAAAGCAAGGTCCGAAATGATGAAGATATGTTAAACAGGTTCTTTCATGTAAATCAGGCTCTTGAAAATGAATCTCGCCTTGATGATATTGCAGAAGATCTTTTATTACTGAACCCCGATAATACAGATGCCCTTTCCCATATGGCCGAAAAATATTTCTGGAGGGCCGAAAACCGGTATCAATCGGAAATGGAAGCTTATGAAAAAAACCGCACACACAGGCAATATGCACAGCTGCTTCGTGCTTTTGAGGTCCTCAATGCAGATTTTCATAAATCGCTGAATTATTTCTTACGCCTTTACAAAAAAGATCCAAAACCCGAATATGCAAGGTTTATTGGAAATATTTATCTGCGTTTTGATGATAAAAGCAAAGCCAGGTATTATCATAGTAAGGCAGAAGAGTAAAAAAGTCATTTATTAAAACCTACCTTAAAGATTGTTACATTTGCATCCGGGCAATGAGGTCTGCCTTTAACCGCCATGTTAATCAACGGCTGATGACTTCTACCATAATATAATTCAAACCAGTACATTTATGGTAAAACTTTTATTGATTGCAGGTTTCGGTGGATTTCTGGGTACAGTTTTACGGTTTATTGTTTTAAGATATTTTCAGCTCGCCTATGATTCTGTCTTCCCCTGGGGAACCATAGTTGTTAATATTGCCGGAAGCTTCCTGATAGGTATCTTCTTTGGTATCTTCGAAAAGAATAATATCATGTCGCAGGAATGGCGTGTGTTTTTAACCTTAGGTTTTTGTGGCGGCTTTACTACCTTTTCAACTGTATCTAATGATGCTTTCTTACTGCTGCAAAGCAAAGAACTCCTGCGGTTTGCAAGCTATATGAGCTTAAGTTTTTTTCTGGGCATCATGGCTGTTTTTGCAGGCAGATCCCTGATAAAATTGATTTGAGATGAAAAAGAAGTCGAAAGCATTGTCGCTGAAAATATTTATCAGTTCAACGGATAAATATGAAGGAAAGCTACTGTACGAAACCATCGTATTTAAAGCGAAAGATTATGGTCTTGCAGGAGCAACCGTTACCAAAGGCATTCTCGGGTATGGAGCAAGTTCGGTAATACATTCCTATAAATTCTGGGAAGTAACTGAAAAGCTGCCTGTAATCATCGAAATCATTGATGAAAAAGATAAAGTACTTGCTTTTTATGACAGCATTAATCCCATCATGGAATCAATTCGATACGGATGCCTTGTAACAACTGAAACAGCAGAAGTGTTGCTCTATAAAACAGGTAAGGAAAAGCGTTAAACTACTGAATATCAATTCTTCTTTCTAAAGGCCAGTTGTGCAATAATTCTGACTCAATAATATGCACGCCAGGTTTCGCTTTCTTCATTGTATCTATCATGCAACCGGCTACCTGAGATGCATGTATACCCCTGTAGCGTTTGGGAAAAAGAAACCCAAGGTTTTGAAAAAACAGCTTGGCAATTTTTTCTCCGGTTCGATTTTCCTTACGGGGACCCAGTAGCATAGAAGGATGGAAAATTTGCAAAGAATGAAACGGAATTTCTTTCAGGTTTTCTTCAATTTCGCCCTTCACCTTGTTGTAGAAAAAGGAAGACTTACTGTTTGAGCCAATTGCAGTGATTATACTGAAGTTTTGCGAACCATTTTTATGGGAAGCCTTTGCCAGTTGAAGCGGATAATCATGATCTACTTTTCTGAATGCTTCTTTAGAGCCCGCCTTTTTTATGGTTGTACCCAAACAGCAAAAAACATCATCGGCTTTCAGCTGGTCAAAATCCGGGTCATCATAATCATATATAATCTGCTCCAGGGCTGGATGACCCATATCAACGGGTTTTCTTACCAGGATTTTCACCTTGTCATAATAACCATCTTTCAGAAGCATTCTTACCAAAAAGGAACCAACCAGGCCGGTGGCTCCAGCAATCAGTGCGGTTTTCATAATTAACAATCAGTTTTTATACCTTAATTTTCAGATAACTTAAATAAGTAACTAAGAAGTTGTAATCGATTAATTAGATGGGAGTTTCTTTTGCTCAACCTGCAAAATTTCCATATCCGAATTCATTACATAAACAACAACAGAACAATTTTCCTTAACCCATCCTGAGTCAATCTGAAAATCATAATTCCGATGCTGGGCATCATCAAAACCAAATAATCCTTCGCTGATCTTTTCTCCCCAAATATCTGTAATACCCATTCTCAGTATATGATTATGCTCATAATCCAAAATAACACCATCAGGATAATCAGGATCATTTGTTTTTTGGGGTTTAATAATTCCGTCTTCTACTAGCAATGCAACAAGATACAATTCCACTTCCTGATCTTTCAGTGATGTAATACCTGCATCAAGTCTGAAATTTTCGTTACCCGACATCCGGGTTAGGCCTATATCCAGTCTGACATCGGGTTGAAAATCTTCCAGCACCTGCATTGCCGAACCCCATGCCCCGGGGGTCAGCAGCAAAGCACCTTCAAATTCATTACGGTTTACAAGTCCCACAGGATTTTGTGTAATACCGAAATAATCATTCAAAGCTGTTCCTTCCGGCGTTCTGAAATCATATTGGAAAGGATCACTCATTGGCATGGCAAAAAACCCTGCGTGTATTGTAACAATCACCAGCCTGTCGCCATAGAATGTCTTCAAGGTTTTTGCCACTTCTGTTCCGGCAGGGCAATTGGGGCAACGATGTCCTGTAAATTCTTCAAGTAAAAATTTACGGACTGTTTCCCCGTTGCCCCCATCCTGATCGGTATTGGTCATGTAAGGTGGTTCAATTTTATCGCATCCGGAAAAAGTGAACCAGACCATTATTAAAACCGGAATAAACCTGCTGAGTATTTTCATTTATTTAAGTCTTTTCGTTAAAAACTACTGGTAACACCAATTGTAAATCCGTTTGATGCAGGTACCACCCGGCAAACACCCCCAACACATATGATACCTTCACGCTGACGACCCCAGCCCAATACAAAACGGTTTGCATTTTTATTGTAACCCACATTGAATGTATAATAATGAACCTGCATATCCTCATTTTCATTGCCATAGTTGTATTGATCTGACACGGCAAAAAACCAACTGGGAGCAATATTATATTCCAGAAGCAACATGGCCCAGTTGCCGTTGTCCTGTGCAGTTGTCAGATGCTGAATTTCCCAGCGCAATGATCTTCTGCGTTGCAACCTGAGTGTCATGTCAGCTACAAAAATATGTGCTTTTATGTTCTCCCTGTCCTGATATCCTTCAATCACATTCTGGTTGTAAAACAGGTTCATGTAAGTAAAAGTACCTTTCAGATTTCTGTTGAATCGTCGGCTGATCTCTACATTCAGGTCCTGAAAGTACTTTTCATCACCTGCTGCAAAAAACCGGGATGTATAACCATCTGTTCCGGTTTGCCCGATAGCTGTGGTGTCGTTAAGGGGTTGTTTGTCAATTGAATTTGCAATACTTGAATTGATGGTAACAGTTGTGCCAAAAGGTCCGCCAAACAAAGATTTACGGGGCAACCTGAAAGTGAGTTCAGCCTGTGCTCCCATTTCTCCGGTGGGCTGGGTGGCATAAGGATACATACCCGTAAGGCTGTAAAGGTGTTGACGTGTCATAGCCGGAAGGTAATTGATTTGCAGGTCATTCCCTGTAGCACTGCGGTTAGACCGGAAACCCATATTATCAATTCTTTTGGCCGAAAGAAGCAATCCAAATCCACTGAATGAGTACGATGTATTTACAATCAAAGCTTCACCATGGCGATATATGAAATTATTTTCCGACGATGGATCATTGGCCTTCCAGGCATACTCAGAATTGATATTGATCCCGCCTCTGGAGAAATTTACCCTGCCTGCAAACGCAGCAACATTTTGGGGCAATATATAAATGGGATCCTGATCCCGCTGAAACTTGCTTACACCACTCAGGCCCAATATCCATTGACTCTGTAATTCTGAGAAACTTTTGAAAACCTGGTTAAGGTTAATTTCAGCATCAGCTCCTCTGACAATCCCGGGGCCTTTTTCCCAGTAAAAGCGTTGCTGACCTATCAGAGTGCGCAAGGTAATACCATCAACCGGACGATAAAGTAACCTTACACCGTCAAACGAATTATCAAGGCCCAGATTGGGTTCCACATAGCTCCGCAATACCAGTCCGTTTCCATATTGTTCGTAGAAATTACCCAAAGTCACCTCCAGATTATCCTGTGTGTAATTTACAAAGCGATAAGGGATGCCATTACCACGATAGCGGGTATCGAACCCCAGCAAAGGGTTCTGATAACTTTCATATCTCAATCCAACGGTAAAACCCTTATACTCGGCATTGATATTGGCAAAGGCATTCATTAAAATCTTTTCAGGTACTTCGGGTGCTCCAATCAAAGAATCATTTTGATAATACTGGGCATCCATCTGAAAATTTCCCCAAACCCTTGCCCCCGGCAGCAAATCCTGTGATAATACCGGGGCACTAAATAATAAACCAACCAGCATGGTCAGTAACACAAATCTCCCTTTTGTTGTCATGCTTTTATTCTTTTTCAAGAAGTTCCATCAATTTATCAAACATTTCCCATTCCATACCATCGGCAAAGGAAGTATGCTGGCTAACAATTTCGCCATTCCCATCAACTATGAAGGTATGGGGTACCATATTTACACCCATGGTACGACGAAAATCGCCGTTTTCATCATGATAAAACTCATATTCCCAGCCACGCCCGTTAACCATAGGAAGAATATTGGCGCGGGTGCGGGCATCATCGGTGCTAACGGCAATGACCTTGAAGCCCATGTCCTGCCAATCGTCATAAATTTCAGCTATGGCGTTGAGTTCCTTCAGGCAGGGGCGGCACCAGGTGGCCCAGAAACTCAAAACATAAGGCTTACCGTTATTTTCAAAGCCTGATGTTTGAAAGTTCCGCCCATCAAGTGTTTTAATAGTGTGGTCAGGGATAGTGCGTGCACCTGTTCCCTGAGAAAAACCATTGCTTATAAGCAACATTAAGACTATCCCGGTAAAGATCATTCTGAATTTTGTATGCATGTTTTGTATGGGTTGATTGGTTTTAAGATTTTAGTTTATCTTACAATGGAAATCTTTTCCGTGAATGTATGATCTCCTGTTTGAATGTACAGATAGTAAATTCCTGCAGAAATGTCACTGATGTCCACATGATCATTGAAACTTTGGGTTTTAATCAGCCTCCCCTGTAAATCAAAAAGCATTATTTGTTGGGGCTGCATTCCCAAATAATCTCCCTTAAGCCTTATGTATTGATTGGCAGGATTGGGATAAATAAGAAACGGATTTTTATCATCAGAAAGTTCTGAAATATATGTGGTATCATCATCGTCATCATCATCAGGTGCCTGATAATCTAATCTTACTACCTGCGAAATTTCAGATGTATTCAATTCCTGAATAAAAGCAATCATCGTCATATTTTCCGGATCAAGTGTTTCATACCATGGCATGCTAATTTGATATGAAAAAGTTGTTTTATCTTCTTCTCCCAAGAGCTTTGTGCCCTGAGCATCCGGAGCAAAAAATCGCATTACGTGATAAAAATCCTTTTCACCGTTTGAACCCGGCGGATCATCAAAATGTACACTTTCCTGTGTTCCTGCAAGCATTAACCTGTAATCCTTATCCTGGGTATTTACAAAAATTTCGCCTTCAGCGAAAATATGAAGAGTATCATCTTCAACATACCATGTTCCTTCAACAGAAAAGCCCGACCATTTAATGATTTCAAGTTCCATCAATTCATCTGTTACTCCTTCGCTGCCTCCTTCATATAGGTTTCCTATTACAGAATAGGGAGTGTAAAATACTTCGTAGTAATCGCGTCTGGTAAGCTGATCTTTCGGATTGAAGGTATGGAGCGGACTATTTTCATAATGTAAAGGATGATAATAAATCATTGCAAAGGAATCCGGATTCTCATCTACAATTTTTCTGAGATGTGGTGTTACCGCAGCACAACTGCCGCAATTGATGCTTGAAAAACTCTCCAGCAAAGCCATTTGTCTTTCTGCAAGCTCGTCATACACATCCACGTTTACTTTCATGGTGTCGCTTACTGCTTCGTCAGGATCACTCCCATTGAGACCGGAAAACCATATACTTACTTCATAACTTCCTTCATTTTCCGGTGGCCATGTTTCATCAACTACATATCTGAAAGGATAATAAGGAAGAATTTCGATATCAGCAAGTGTTTCTGACCCTGTGAAATCATCCCCGATTTTGTAATTGACAATTAATGATTGGACTGTATCATTACCCATATAAACTATTTCTCCCTTTAATTGATAATCATCAAGAGTTTTGTGGATGGGACCGCTAAAAAAATTATCAATCCTGATAATCGATGACTTTCCATCTGCAAAAACTTCTGAAAAAGGGAAAAAAGAAATGATTAATGATGAAAGAACAGGTAATAAAATTTTTTTCATAATATTAGATTTGAAAAAGATGGCACGGAGCAATGCAGCATAGCATTACATTGCTCCGGACCGTATTAACAGAAATTTGATTTATTGTAGACTACCTTGAAGTTACTAAGAAAATCCATCTTAATCAAATCCCTGATCTTTTTCATTTAATGCAGATTAATCGGTTACAGCGATTTTTTTTCTTACAGTATAATCATTGGAAATGATTTCTACAAAGTAGACACCTGACTTCAAATTTTCAATATCAACAACTTCCTGTTGAGCTTTGGTTGTTTTACTGAAAAGCAATTTACCGCTGATATCATATAACCGCAAATGCATTTCACCCGAACCTGAGGGCAGATCAATGAAAAATTTATTGCTGGCAGGATTGGGATAAATATTGATTTCTGCAAGATCAAAGGTTCCTGCAGAAAGTGCATCAGCCGCAGTAAAGGTAACGTATACGGGTTCACTGATTTCATCATCAAGACCCATAAGCTCGCCAATACCCAAAACATATTGCTGATCGGGCAGCAGATCTGCCAGTGGATTAAGGGTTATGACAGTTTTATCTTCGTTAATAGCTGAAGATAAATTTACTACATCACCATCCAGGTTATCTTTACGGAAAGTAATAAGCTGACCTATATTCAGGAAGGTTATCTCAGAACCATCGGCATGACGCACAGGCTGATTAAACTCAACAGTGAAAGTATGATCAACAGGCACATCTGTACTTTCATCAATCACATCAAAGGTGGCCACCGGTGCACCGTAGGTTGTACGGGTGGTGAAGACGATGCTTACGGGTTCGGTGATGGTACCACCTGGGCCCATAACCGAAGCAATTTCAACAAAATACTGAGTATTAAAATCAAGTAATTCGTCAGGTGTAATGGTAATATTCTTTTTATCATCTGAAATTGCTGCAGTAAAAGCAACCGTTTCACCCTGCTTATCAAAGATTGTATATGTAACCAGTTCGTGAACATTTTCATTGGTAATTTCTAATCCATCAGTAAATGTAACAGGCGAACTAAAACTCACATTCACAATCCCGTCAAGTTCTATACCTTCGCTAAGGTCTTCTACATCAAAATCAATTGCAATAGTTTCTTCATGAAAAGTAAATGCTGACTGAAAAACCATTCTGCTTGGGTAATCCTGTATAAATAAAACCACGGCAAGATCATCAAACTCTTCAATATTTGTATTTGACAGATCGATAGTAAAACTGTTACTGTATATTTCGCCATCTGTAAGATTTATTGTTGTGCCTTCAGCATCAGGAATCATTTTCATCATTACATAATGAAACTCTGTTTCACCGTTGGAGGTTGCGTTGTCGTAAGTAGTTTTCTCAACCACAACCACATGCAGGCGAAGATCTGAAATTGTAAGATATGGCAATATTTCAGCATCAACTGTAATGGTAGTTCCGTCGATGCTGCTAGTACCAGTCAATTCCATAAAGGCCTGACGGCTAATCCCTTCCTGAAAAGCATTATTTACAGCTACCGCAGTGGTAGCCACAGAATTTCCATCTACAAACAGGGATGGTACAGCAGAAATACCATAATAAAATCTTCTTTCGCCACCCTCAGGCGTATAATAAGGATCTCCACTTCCAGGCCAGTTCATTTGATACTTTATTATTGAAAGATCATTTATATTGTTTTCAATAAACGGATTCATTACATTTGTATTAAATGGTGCACAGGGCGGACAAGTTGAAGAAGAAAAAGACTCAAACAATGGCCTGTAAACAACTGATCCTGAAGGAACAGAGATAGTTTTTTCCAGCATATCATTATCAGGATTGTCATCAGATTCCTGGCCATTTACATTGGAAACAAAAACAGCTAGAGTGTATGTGCCGGGTTCATTTTCAATCAAACCTTCGGTTTCAATGAAATAAGTTGACCCAAAAGGAATGGAAAGTTCTGAAAAACTTTCTGTGTTAACAGCTCCATCATTAAGTTGCCAGTTAATATCAAATGATGTAATTTCATCCATACCAAGATTTTCCACAACACCAGTTACAGGAACATCTTCAACAAAGAAATCAGGAACAAGTATTTCTTTCATGGCAAGATCAAAGGCCAGGGGCACAACAATTTTCAAATCATCGATATACCAGTCATTAATGTTAAAACTGGCTCCGGAAAAGAAAAATCCAATTCTCACATCATCTGAGTTCACAGGAAAATCATCTGTATCCAATTGTAATGAAATGGTTTGAGCAGGAATGTTCGCAGAAGGGCTTACAGTCCATATATTTTGCCACTCCCCGCCATTATCACTGTATGCAAGCCCGATCTGAAAAGTTCCTCCGTAGTGGTCAACCATATGTCGAAAACTGATGGAAACAACCCCTGATTCATTGGAAGATAAGTCAAGTGAAAGGCTTTCAAGACGACTAACAGCATTAAACTGAGGTGTCCAGGTAAAACGTGCTTCGGGGGCCTGCCCGCCGGCATTGGAAGTAGCTGCAGCTGACCAGTTGGCCGTGTGGGCTGAAATGCTCCAGCCTGCCGGAGGAAATGTGCCACTGCTGAAATTTTCTTCAAGTAAAACTTGTGCAGGACTTAAAAAGCCGGAAATAAAAAGGATAGTTGTTAAAAGTAAAGTTCTTTTCATAATAGTGTAAGTTTTAATTAAGCCTGGTTTGACTTTAGATAACTGTATTATATTTGTTACAAATTTAAACATTTATTTTTTTACATATAAAAAAGCTTTTGGGAGTTCTGTTAAAGATGTTTGCACTTGATAACAACTTTTCAGAGCAAATAGATATATCTGTTCACAAATACACTTGTACATATGTATCTTTTTGAATTTTTAGTTACTTCATTCGGGTTTGGTTCAGTTTTTGATTAATTTTGTACTATAAAAATGTGCTTTATGCGATTTCCTGAAACATCGCATTATTGTTTTAAAAAATTCAGATTATGAAAAAACTAATACTAAGTATAGCTATCGCGATTTCATTCTCATTGATGTCAGTAGCACAAATAATTCTTTCCGACGAAGTCGGAAATAATATTACAAATGACACGCTTGTTGTTGATGGTTTTACAAACCAGGATTATATAAAAGCCCAGGTATACTTCACAAATGATTCCAACGAAACACATGAAGTTTTCGTAAGAAAAATAGAACATGATATTGTAGATGGCAGTGAATGCACTTTTTGCTGGGAAGATTATTGCTTTTCTCCAACTTTTTTTGAAGTCGAAGACCCTATTACTATTGAACCCGGTGAAACATCCAGTTCAACAGACTTTTATTCAGATTTTTATCCAATGGGTATCGAAGGAACATCATATGTAGAGTTCGAGTTTTTTAATGATCGTGATTCATTTAATGAAGTAAGTGTGATTATAAAATTTGTAATTACAGATGATCAAACATCTGTTTTTCAGCCTGAATTAGCACGATGGGCATTATCCAATCCCCAACCCAATCCTGCCCGTGGTTTTACCTGGATTGACTATTCCGTTCCGCCCCAAAGCAGAAATGCACAAATCGTAATCAGAAATCTGCTGGGAAAACAGGTGTATACAGAAAACCTTAATTTTGGCAACAACAACCGCATTCGTATTAATACACAAAATTTTAATAACGGTATATACATCTATTCACTCATTGTTGACAACCAGGTGGTTGAAAGCAAAAGGATGGTTGTAACAAACTGATTTTTTTAACAAAATAATGCAAGGCCGGAACATTCCGGCCTTTTTTTGTGTTTTACTTTTTGTTCAAAAACCAAACCTGATAATATGAAAAAGAAATCTACACTTTTGTTTAAAGTTCTTTTATCCTTTTCTTTAATCTCTTTACATACCGGTATTTTTGCACAAATATCTCAACCCGGTACTCCTCCAAGTTTCCTTAAAACCGATCTTTCAGAGAATGTGCCTGTCATACCCATGGAAAAGGTAGATGTGGAAGCTCTTTTACAGGAAGATATGATTTTTGATACAATAAAAGATATCCCATGGAGATTTGGAGATAATCTTTACGTAGATATTACTCCTGAAAATTCAGGTATATGGGATATTCTGGAAAATGGTGACAAAATCTGGAGAGCATCCATTGAATCTGAGGGCGCATATACCATCAACCTTACTTTCGATAAGTATAAGCTCCCTCCGGGTGCCGAACTTTATGTGTATAACCGGGAACGCAGCAGAGTGCTTGGCGCGTTTACCGAATACAACAACCAGGACGACGGGTATTTTGCCACCACTTTGGTTGAAGGCGACCACATTACCGTTGAATATTTTGAGCCTTCCAATGTAAACTTTCCCGGAGAGCTTAGCATTGAAATGGTTACCCACGCCTATCGCGATCCATTTGAGTTTGCCAAAGGATTTGGCGACAGTGGCTCATGTAATCTGAATGTAGCCTGCACTGAAGCTGATGACTGGCAGCAACAGGTACGCTCAGTGGTTATGCTTGTAACCGGAGGAAATGGCTTTTGCACAGGTGCCACCATCAATAATACCCAGCAGGATCAAACACCTTATGTCCTTTCAGCCAACCATTGTTACCGCAATCCATCAACCGTAGTATTCTGGTTTAACTGGCAAAGTGAAGAATGTGCAAACCCGCCATCTGTTCCTCCTTACAATTCCATGTCAGGGGCCACACAAATTTCCCGGAATTCTTCTTCTGATTTCTGGCTTATGGAGTTAAACCAACCCATACCCGATGAGTACAATCCTTATTATGCAGGTTGGAACCGTAACCTTGAAAGCGTATTGAATGAAACCATTATTGGTGTTCATCACCCCAGAGGTGATATTAAAAAATTCAGCTACGCTGATGGAGGGGTACAGTCGGCAAGTTACCTTGGAAGCCCCGGTTCAGGAAGTACACACTGGCGCATTGTATGGAGCGGTGGTACAACTACTGAGCCTGGCTCAAGTGGCTCACCCATTTTCGATGCGCAGGGTCGCATCCTTGGGCAGCTGCATGGTGGCTATGCCGCCTGCGGTAATACACAACCCGATTGGTACGGTCGTTTCGGAATCTCCTGGAATGGTGGCGGAAGTGCAACTACACGTTTAAGCGAGTGGCTTGATCCAACAGGATCAAATGTAGAGGCTCTCGGTGGCCTTGATCCTTTTAGCTCGGCAGTAAGCGACCCACTCAACTTCAGTGCATCAACCGTTTCTTCGATGGAAATTGATCTGCAATGGCAGCTTAATGAAGAAGAAGATTTTGTTATGATTGCTGCAAATGATTCCGAAGAATTCGGTATACCTTTTGGCCCTTATGCAACAGGAGATGACATTGATGATGGCGGAACTGTGATTTATATGGGTAAAGGTGAAAGCTTTATTCATGGTGATCTTGAATCTTCCACACAATATTTTTACCGGATATGGTCATATGCACACCCCGGACCTGAATATTCAACAGGTATTGATGCTGATGCATTTACAACATGTGAGGCAATTACCGTATTTCCCTTTTTTGAAGGATTCAATACCGAAGAAATATCACCATGCTGGCAGCAGGAGTTCATAGTTAACGAAGTTGACTGGCTGGTGGGAGTAGGCAATAATGACGGATACCCCTTTTCAACCCACGAGGGTAGCAACAATGTATATTACAGGGTTGAAAACGTTGCATTAAACGGAAGTAAAACAAAACTTATTGGTCCTGTTATGGACCTTGATGTTTACGGTTCTGCACAATTATCATTCTTTTATGCAAACCCTGCCCTGTCCAGCAATCAGGATATTTTAAGAGTATTTTACCGCACCCAACCTGAAGGGGAATGGCAATTGCTGGAAACACTCGACTTCAATCAGTTTTCATGGGCCAATGTTATCCTTGATTTGCCGGAACTCTCTTCCGAAACCCAGATTGCTTTCGAAGCAGAAGGTAACAGAGGCAGAGGTATATCACTTGATCAGGTAGAAGTTTTTGCCCAGTTTGCTGAAGATATACCCAATCCTGTTAACCTTTCCTATAGTGTTGTAAATGATAACTTTATCGATCTCTCTTGGGAAAACGTGTATGAAGATAACGGCCCTGATAAAAACGAAATAACCGGTGCCGGTATCAACGTATACCGAAACGACCAGTTAGTTTTTGAAGGATCAGATATTGAGCAAAACGAATATCAGGACGGTCCCTTGCCCGTAGGTTCATATACATATTACGTAGCAGGTCGCAGACCCGACGGAGAACTTATCGTTCCTTCCAATGAAGTAACAGTGGCAATCGAATCCCTGGGCAATGAATATACGTTATCAGTTTCTGTTACCGGAGAAGGAATACTGAGTGTTCCTTTGGGAGATCATCTGTTCAGCCCCGGAAGTGAAATTATTATTCATGCCACCGCAAATGAAAACTGGACTTTGACGCAATGGCTTATAAATGGAACAGATGCAGGAAATAATGATTCTATTCAAATAACCTTGCAGGAAGATACCAGTGTTGAAGCAATTTTTGAAGTTGACACGTGGGAAATTATCCTTAACGCTGAACCCGAAGAAGCTGTCGTAGCACTTGAGGGAGCAGGGATTTATGATCATGGTGAAAACATCACTATTTCAGCAATTCCTGCAGTGGGATACATTTTCCTTCACTGGCTGTCAAATGATCAGATAGTTTCAACCCGGTCTGAAACCACAATTCAGATTTTACAGGATCAGCAATTTACGGCAATTCTCGAAGCACGTGAGTTTACTGTAAATGTAGAAGTTGAACCCGAAGGCACGGGATCAGTAGCCGGAGCAGGAACTTTCGGAGCAGGGGAACAAATTTTACTGACTGCAACACCGGAACCCGGCTGGAAATTCAAACACTGGACAAGGGAAGTTGACAATGACGACATACCAATTTCTGATGATCCCCTTCTGGAGTTTATACTTAGCGAAGATCTTGAACTTAAAGCTGTTTTTGAAGAATTCTTACCTGCATTAAATATTTCTGTTGAAGGAGAAGGTACCACAAATCCGCAACCGGGAGAATATAATTTCGAATACAATGAAGATGTAACACTGGTTGCTACACCAACTACGCCATGGTTGTTTGAAAAATGGGTAATTAACGATGAAGAGTTTACCCAGCCGGAAATTGAAATTATCATGACTTTAGACATTGAAGCAACGGCTTACTTTTACTATCCCACAGCTACAGATGAAATTTCACAGGAAGACGTGCTGAGAGTATTTCCTGTTCCTGCGGACAATAATATAAACGTTGTTTTACCAAATAACGGATCGTGGAATATCCAGGTTATAGCAGTTACCGGACAAATAATGACAGAAAGCTATTTTGAAACAATAGCTGAATCGCCTATAATGCTTGATGTTTCTGATCTGAATAGTGGAATTTACTTTATAAAAGCTCAAAGCACTGGTAAGGTATATTACACCAGGATCATTGTGGAGTAGTCGTATCAAATCCATTAATTCTTTTCAGGGATCTTTGGGTTTGCAATCCGGTTGATGAGTAAGCAGGCTATTCGCCTTTAAGCGCATCAACCGGATTACTTTTAGCTGCCTGAATGGTTTGACCCGAAATAGTTATAATTGCAATAAGGAGGGATACTCCACCGGCTATCAGCAAATAAGCTACCGACATTTGAATCCTGTAAGGAAACTTTTGCAGCCACATATCCATAATATACCAGGCAACCGGCCATGCTATAATATTGGCAAGTATTACCCATCGAATGATATCGCGAAGCAGGACCCAGGAAACCTGCATCCCCGATGCCCCCATGATCTTTCTTATTCCAATCTCCTTCTTACGCGCCATAACCATGTACGATGACAAACCCAAAACACCAAGCATAGCAATAATTACAGCAAGCAGTGATGCATAATTAAGAATCTTATTATTACTTTCTTCCTGCCTGTAAAGGTTTTGGAAATAACTTTCAAGATAAAAGTCATCAGATTTATAGTTAGGATCAAAGCCACTTAATGTTTCATGGATATGATCAATGGCATTTTGGTGGTTTTGCCCATTAAGCTTTACTGAAATAAAATAAAACTGAGAAGAATATGCCGAAAGAATTAAAGGGCTGATTTTACTTACAAGTGATCCGATATGAAAGTCTTCCACCACGCCAATAATACTTCCGCTTCGTTGCCACATTACCACATCCTGCCCCACAGGATTTTTAAGTCCCAATGCATTGGCTGCTGTTTCATTGATAATAAAATTTTGTCTGTCAGTCTCACTTTCAAAATCAAACCAACGGCCATCCTTTATTTTTAAGCCAAAGGTTTTGTTAAAGTCTTCATACACTCTGTATTCAGTAATGGAAATATCTACTCCCAGGTCATCTTCGGCTTTTCTGAGCGACATACCACTCCCCGATGAACCCGGATAAGCATGTGATGCAGTAACACTTTGTATGTTTGGATGTTGAAGCAGCTCAGACTTTATTGCATCGAAAGAACCGATAAGTCTGTTACTTAGCCCAGAATAAACCAGAACATTTTCCGGTGAAAAGCCCAGATCAGATTTTTTCATATAGTTTATCTGCTGGTTGAAAACTGTTATGGAAACAATCAGAACTACTGAAATGGAGAACTGAATTACCACAAGAATGATCCTGAGCAGTGGGTTTCTGCCTCCACCCTTTGCTTTTCCACGAAGAATCTCTGCCGGATGAAAACGCGAAAACATTACAGATGGATAAACCCCGGCCAGTAATCCTACCAATGGAGCAAACAAAACAAGAATAATCAAATTAACCGGGGTAAGTTGATCAGTTAAGCTGAGTTCGCGCCCGAGGAGTCTTGAAAAAGGTCCCACAAAAATTTCTGCAAGTACCAGCGCAATAATAAGTGAAATTACACTTAACAAGATGGCCTCACCCAGAAACTGGAAAAAAATATTGGTTCTCCCGGCTCCCGACACCTTTCTAATGGCGGCCTCAATGCCCCTTTTTTCAGAACGGGCCGTTACAAGGTTAACGAAGTTAATAATTGCTATGAAAAGGATGAAAAAAGCCACGGCCGAAAACACATAAATCAATTCAATATTACCCTTTCTACCCATATCGTATCCGTATCGCGGGCCGAAGTGAATATCGTGTAATGCCTGTAAGTGGTAACTTATAATATCTCTGAAATCTTCACCAAATAATGAAAGCACGTATTCATTAATCAATGATTCAATGGTTTCCTTTTGGTCGGATGTAAGTAATTCATTGGTTTTAAAGTATACAAATACGTCATTTGAAAATCCTGAAGCATATAATGGGTCATACGTTTCAAAGGATTGCAGTACTGAAAAATTTAAATGTGTATGTATAGGTAGAGATTCAAGAATAGCCCCAACCCTTACCGGGATATAACGCGATGTAAGACGTCTGATGTCAGGATCAATATAATATTGCTCCACCTCAATAACCTGATTCAGTGGGTCCTGATCACCAAAAATTTTTTCTGCCAAATCAACAGAAATTGCCACTGCCGAAATATCGGAAAGAGTTTGCCGCAAATCTCCAGATTTTACTCCGAAACTAAAAATATCAACAAAAGATGGATCTGTAAGTAAAAACCGTTCTGTTTCAAAAATCTGGTCTCCAAATCTTATGCTATAACTTTCCGGTTTTATCCTTGTGGCTTCTGTTACCAATGGTGACTGTTCACGGATTAATTCAGCCACACCCGGCAAGGTACGTGGAAGAATATCAGTTACCTCACCCCCAAAAGCTGATGTTACCCTGTAAATTTTTTCTCCCTCGCTGTGAAAATGATCATAACTGCTCTCATGTTTCACGTACAAAAAAAGCATTATTGAAGCTGCCATGGCAATGGCAAGGCCAAAAATATTGATAAAACTGAAACCTTTTTGTCTTGTAATATTACGCCAGGCAATTTTCAAGTAGTTTCTGATCATTATACTATTTATTTTTTAAAAATAACCGTAGAAAGATTTCACTTATCACAATACAGCTATTCTGCCCTAAGTATATCGGCAGGATTAATCCCGGCAGCTTTAATAGTATGATAACTTACAGTAATAATAGCAACAAAAAGGGCCAGAGCAGCAGAAACTACAAAAGGTAGAAAGGTAATATCTATCCGGTAAACGAATTCCTGCAACCACCTGTCGAGCAGGAACCATGTAAAGGGAATAGCTATTATTGTGGCAAGTAATATCAGTAAAGAAAACTCTTTATAAAAAATACCAAGGATATTCAATGTGGATGAACCCAGCACTTTTCTTACTCCTATTTCCCGCTTCCTTTGTTCAGTAAGGAATGATGATAAACCAAATAACCCCAGAAAAGAAATAATGATACACACGATGGCAAATACGGCAAAAATGGTTCCCAGTCTTTCTTCAGCTTCAAATTGTTCATGGTAACCTTTATCAACAAAACTGATAACAGGAAAATTTTCGGGATCAAATTCTATCAAAGTCTCTTCCAGATAATTCATGATCTCCTGTTCCTTGTCTTGTCTGTAATGCACAATAAGATGATGGTATACATTGGCTGAGTCATCAGGCAGAATATACATTACAGGCTCAATGGGATGATTAAGGTTGAGAAGATTATGATCTTCAACAACCCCCACAACCCTGGCCGATAAAGTAGGGTTTCCTTCCCTGTCAAAATCCCATTGGATAAGCTGACCCAAAGCATTGTCATTCCAACCGAAAAAGCTGGCAGCAGTTTGGTTTATAATTACAGAATTTTCTGCATCAGCTGATGTGTTTTCATAAAAATTACGTCCATCATTAATCTCAATTCCAAACAGGTCAAAAAATTGTTCATCAATATAGTTGGCTGTAATGGTTGCTTCAGCCATTTCATTGCCCGACTGCACCAGTATGGCGTATTTGTTAAACCCCCGTCCGGGTACAGATAAAGATTTGGTTGTGGCCATTACATCAGGACTTTGCTTTACGAGGTTTTCAAGGCTGCGGATTCTGCTTCTTACTTCTTCATTTTGCAAACGAACTACTGCCCTGTTTTGTGTTTCAAGTCCCAGATCTTTATTTTGAAGAAACTTAAGCTGTTGTTCTACGAACAGTGTTCCTGTGATCAGCATTATAGAAATAACAAACTGGAATATAACCAGTGCTTTCCTTAGCATTGAAGAACCACCTGCATTAAATCCCTTACTTCCTTTCAAAATTTCAGCCGGCCTCATACTGCTCACAAAAACAGCCGGATAGGCACCGGCAAGAAACCCTGTAATTATTACAATTAGTGGTATATATAATACAAATGGCCATTGAAGTAAATCAAACAAATGAAAAGATTTTTCAGCCAATTGATTAAACCCCGGTAAGAGAAATTCAATTAATAACAGCGAAAGTACAAGTGAAATGATCGCCAAAAAGATTGATTCTGATAAAAACTGAGCAAAGATCTGCAGGCGTGTTGCACCATTGGCTTTCCTTACACCGATCTCCATTGATCTTACAGATGCTCTTGCTGTGGCAAGATTGGTGTAATTGACTGCTGCAATAATTATTAAAAACACAGCCACAATAATCAAAACCTTCAGGGTAGTTGCCGAAGCAGATTCAGGTGAAAACAGAACATCACTGAAGCGAACATTTTCTAATGGTGTGAAAGTAAACTGGCATTGACCCCCAATGTGCTGGCCCAGGGGCAATGTATACTTCTCGTGAAATGCCGTCATATCATCAAATACATCATTTACATCAGCTTCAGGATGCATCAGCAAATAAGTATAGTTGGTATTGATTGACCAGAACAATCCGGGATCAAGTGAATAAACAGTTTCATTGTCAAGTGTGTTAATTGACATAAAACCTTTCAGCTTCATATGACTGTTTGGTGGTATATCCTCAATAACTGCGGTAATCATGAAATTATCTTCCATGATCCTGATGGTTTTACCAACCGGATTTTCTCCCGGGAAATATTTTTCAGCCAATGATTCTGTTAAAACCACTGTATTAGGTTCTGATAAAGCTCCTTGCGGATTACCATGAATAAAACGAAAACTGAAAACGTCAAATACCGTTGAATCGGTAAAAGCCATATAATCTTCCAGGAATCTTTTATCATCAATATTTACCAAAACATCATCCTGGTAAAAAAACCTGACATATTCATTTACCGCACTGTATTCCTCCTTTAGAGCTTTGCCCAATGGAAATGCAGTGATTGCAAGATGATTGTCACTACCGGCGATGGAGTATATTCCTTCAACACGAAATATCTGTTCGTGATTGTCATGAAAAGTATCGTATGACAACTCATGATGCACAAAAAGTGAAATAAGAATAGCCCCGGAAATACCTACCGACAGGCAAAAGATGTTAATAAGCGTATATAGCTTATTGCGCATCATATTCCGCCAGGCTGTAAGTATGTAGTTTTTTATCATAACCCGCTGGTTTTAATCCGGATTCAGGATTTTTTCAGGAGCAGTGACTGCTCCTGATGCCGGCTCTTACCTTATATAAAATACAGAGGTAAAAACCTTAAGATTCTTTATTTTACTTTATTTGGCTACAGATGTGAGAACGAACTCGGTAGTTTTATCTTCAGTAACAATTTGTCCGTCAAACAACCTGATGATTCTTTGTGCATATGATGCATCACGCTGCGAGTGTGTAACCATAATTATGGTTGTACCATTTTTATTGAGCTCTTCCAGCAAATTCATTACCTCGTCACCATGGGTTGAATCTAGGTTACCTGTGGGCTCATCGGCAAGGATAATGTGCGGACGGGCAACAACGGCACGACATACAGCTACCCTCTGCTGCTGACCTCCTGAAAGTTGAAGTGGGAAGTGATTTTTTCGGTGCATGATCTGCATCTGAGTTAATACCTCCTCAACCCGTTTTTTCCTTTCTGATGAACTGTATCCCAGATAAATCAACGGCAATTCAACATTTTCATATACACTGAGTTCATCGATCAGGTTAAAATTCTGAAAAACAAAACCAATGTTCTTCTTTCTAAGATTCGCCCTTTGCTTTTCGGAAAAATCTGAAACTTCGTTTTGAAGAAAATAGTAATCTCCGTTTGTGGGATTGTCAAGCAATCCAAGGATGTTCAGCAAGGTAGACTTACCGCATCCTGACGGGCCCATAATGGCTACAAATTCACCTTCTTCTATCTCAAAAGACACATTGTTCAGGGCAGTGGTTTCCACTTCTTCTGTACGGAAAACTTTCGTTAAATTAACTGTTTTAATCATGGTTGAGTTTTTTAATTATGTAAACAAATCCTGCTTTTATAATAATTTAATCATTAATTATCTGAATATAAGTCTGTCCTTTCCACCAAAGGCATCATACGAAGAAGTAATTACTCTTTCGCCAGGCTCAAGGCCCTCGAGCACTTCATAATGATGAATATTTTGACGTCCTATGCGAATGCTTCTTTTGGTGGCCTGGCTGCCGGAAGGATCAAGTACATATATCCAGTTACCTCCGGTTTCCTGGTAAAAGCCACCACGCGGAATGATAATAGCATCAGCTACTCCGCTAAATTCCAATCTGAGCTGTATAGTTTGGCCTCTTCTAATACCTTCGGGTATTTCGCCCATAAAATGAAGATCTACTTCAAAGGCTCCTCCGGTAATATTACTGTAAATCTTATGGATTTCGAGCTGATAATTATTCCCTGCATAGTCGAACTGGGCCTTCTGCCCAACAAAAGTGCGGTTAACATAACGCTCATCAATACGTGCACGAAGCTTAAAACCATCCAGTACATCAATCTGACCTAGATTTTCACCTGATTGTTTTGTTTCTCCGCGCTCGGCATTAAACGATGAAAGCTGACCACTGATGGGTGCCGTAATGATAAGGTTCTCAAGATTGCGGTTAAGCATATTCAAATTATCTTCCATGCGATCTATAGATTCCTTGATCTGTATCATCTGGGTTTCGGTGTAAACAGAATCATGCTGCATGGCCCTGTAGGCTATATCATATCTTTTTCGGGCAATATTATATTCACGTTCGGCATTCTCGTAATCTTCCTCTGAAATATGACCCGAATCATAATATACCTTTTTTCTGTTAAAGTCTTTGGTGGCAATATCTTTCTGATATTCCAGATCAGCCATCTGCCGCTCAAGCGTAAATTTATTCCTTTCAAGACTTAGCCTTGTATTCTGATAATTATTTAAAACTTCGAGCAGATTGTTTTCCCGATACATGTAATCCATTTCTATACTTGCATTAGACAAACGCACTATAGGATCACCTTCTTCCACAAAAGCTCCATCGCGAACAAAAATTTCTTCTACCCTGCCGCCAAATACAGCATCAACATAAATTGTTACAATGGGTTGAACGGAGCCATCTACAGGAATAAATTCCTGGAAACTGCCTTGCTGAACAGTTGAAATGGTCATCTTTTCTTTATCCACATAAAGACGGCTACCATTTTCGCGAAAAAAAACAAGATAAGCGATAAACAGCACCAGTAAAGTACCAAGAACCGTTAGTGTTATTCGGGTACTGTTCCACTTTTTCTTTTTAATAATGCGATCCATACTAATATTCTTATAATTTTTGGCAAATTACGTTGCCAACTTTATGCCAACTACCGTATTGATTTAATATTCAATTGGTTGAATAATCATGTTTTTCTGAAACAACTTTTTAGTGTCCGCTGGCGGTCAATTAATGTATCAGAACGAACAAATTTATTTTAGGTGGTTTTACCTTATTCAAAATTGGTAAAAACACCAAGTCTTCACCTATGCTAATTCCCTATATTTGAAAGTTACTAAAACCATTTTGATCAGAAACACAGATCATATTGCTGTGCTATTGCATCCAAAGGTATAGACAAAAAGGAAAAATTCAACATTGAAGATTTGGAAAATGTTATGCAAGGCCTGAAAGACAGGCTCATCCTGAACATTTCAGCTCATCTTTCAGAAACAGATGCGGCAAAGATCAGGAATGTTATTACGGATTCACTGAAAACACTGGGTCAGATATTTGGTGCAAACAGGGTCATCCTGTTTTCGACCAAACCTGATAATGATACATTTTCAGCGTCTCTTGAATGGCATGACACCCAATCAGCTCCACTGGCCGGCATTTTAAAAGATCTGAAATTCAGTCAATATCCCCTATGGGAAAAGTTTGCTGTGCAAAGACGGATTTTCCATATCTCAAATATTGCCAACATCCCTGATATTTATTCACATTGTAAAGAATTACTTGCAAACATAGGCTCCAAAGCATTTTTGCAGAGTCCTTTGCTGTTTGGCGAAGAATTAACAGGATTCCTTATTGTTTCTTCATCCAAAGAAAACGTCAGCTGGGAAAAAGAAGATGTAAATTTTCTGGTAAACACTTGCCGGCTTATTCAGGCATTATTAAAAAACCAGGAGATTACAAACCATTATGAGAAACAGGCAAAATCGCAGGCAAAAATTATCACAGGCTCCATGCATAACAATATACTGGAAAGCCTTGAATTTGGGATAGCCATATTTGACCCGGATGCAGGAGATTTTGTTTTCAGCAACTCAAAATGCATGCAGTTGCTGGGCTTAAAAGAACCCGGTCAGTTAAACAAAGAAACTGTTTTTCGTTATTTTTCAGAGAATGGCTATCGTCCGTCAGATTTTTTTTACCGGGAGAATTTTAATCTTTCACAGGATTTCTCAGTTTTTATCAATCAGAAATATTTAAGCGGAGCGGTAATACCTGTGGCTGGCTCATCATGGTTAACAATGAATCTGTATGATATTACTCCTATTGTTAACTTCGAAAAGAATGAAAAAACCCTGAGCAATCAGTTGAAAATCCTTTCGGAGGCAGCTATAAAACTTCTTTCCATAAAAGATGAAGATATTTACAGATTTATTGGCGAAACAGCTTACTCTCTTGTTACAGGAAATGCCCTGGTTATTGTGAAAAGCTACAACAAAGAGCAGGGTTATCTCAAACCCAGAATAATACAGGGTAAAGATTTTCCCTCTGAAAAGATAACCAAACTGATAGGGAAACACCCTTTACACAAAAAATACCCGTTGGATAAAAACAGCCATTTTTATCATGAGTACACCAGTTCACGTCTGAGGGAAATAAAAGGTGGTATAAATGAATTATCATTAGGAACCATCTCCATACCTGTTTGCCGTAAGCTGGAAGCAATACTGGGAACAGGAAAATACTACGGATGTGGTTTGTTTGCTGATGGAAACCTTTACGGCACTATGTCCTTTCTGCTTCCTGCCGATGGCTTTTTGCATCCTTATATCTTTGAAACATTCTCGCAACTGGCATCAAAGGCTCTGCATGGAATAAAGATGGGAGCCAAATTGCAGGATACCAAATCGGCTTTGTGGAATGCTGCAGCTATTGCCCGGCTGGGCTATTGGAAATATGACATTTGTTCGCGCAGGTTGATCATTGACAAAAGCATACTTAAGGATTTCAACACAACGGAAAGTGATGATAAGATCGTAATCCCCATCGACCGGTTCTTACAAAGATATACATCTCCCGACCAGCAGAAGATGATCAGGGAAAAGCTTGATCTGGCTTCACAAAATATCAGAAACGTTAATTTCACGGTTGATATGGAATGGGAGTTTATCAGAAAGGATAAAACTCCTTTGCACCTGTATACCAGGGGTGTTGTGCAGGGCGATGGTAAAATTATGGGTATTGCGCAGGATATTAGTAACATCAGGGAAGCGGAGAAAAGTCTGAAAGAAAGTGAAGTAAAATTCCGCAACCTGATCAAACAATCTCTTGATCCCATAATAGTAATACAGGATGATGGTCATATTACCGAATGGAACACCAGTTGCGAAAAACTCTCAGGTATTTCAGCCGAAAATGCTATTGGTAAATATATTTGGGATATTGAATCGGAAATAACCTTTAAACCTTCTGAAAAAGAAGAGTTTACCGAATACCCAAAAGATAAATTCAGGAAACACTTTTTCCGTTTCTTCGACAAAGATGAAAGCAAAAAACCGGTGGCCCGCGATATTTCCATGAAAACAAAAGAAGGAGAGTTAAAGTACCTTACGGTTACCAGTTTTGTGTTCAATGATAACAATCGCAAATATCTTTGCCGCATATTTAAAGATATTACCCTTGAAAAGGAAAAACAGGAAAGAGAAAAACAAGAAGAAATAAGAAACAGGGCAAATAAAGCCAAGGAGTTATTTTTAGATAACATGAGCCATGAAATGCGCACTCCTTTGAGTGGTATAATTGGCATGACTGATATACTGATGCGTTCGGGACTTACCTCCAGACAAGCTGAATTAATGAAGGTTGTTAAGGAATCATCTGATAGCCTGCTGGAACTGATCAGTAACATACATCAGCTTTCAGCCATTGAATCCCATGGTATTATAATTCGTAAAGAACCTTTCGTGTTAAGCAGCTTAATAGATAAAACCCTGGGTATTTTCAGAGCAGCCGCTTTACAAAAAGAAATCAGTCTGATCCCCAATTATGAAGAAATCAGAAACATCCGTTTACTGGGAGATGAGTTCAGGCTGCAACAAATATTAACCAACCTTTTAGCCAATGCTATAAAATTTACTACATCCGGCGGCAATGTTACTGTTTCGGTAATCGCAAACCATATGCCCGGCAACGCCACCGAAATGAAAATAAGTATAAAAGACACCGGCATAGGCATTCCCAATGAAAAAATACCTATTCTTTTTGATAGGTTTACCCAGGCCGACAGCTCTTACACCCGCGAGCACGAAGGTGCAGGAATAGGGCTTGCCATCAGCAAAGAACTCATTGAACTCATGGGAGGTACCATTGGAGTAAACAGTGAATATATGAAGGGTGCCGAATTCTGGATCAGACTCACCCTGCCTGATGCACCCTGATGAATCAAATTATTTCTCCCGAAATTTCTTTTTAACAGATATTTTGCGCATGGTAAACAAAAACTTATTTGTTTCTTACCTTTGCCAAAAATTATTCTGATGGAAAATTCTACACTGCAAGCCTTTCAGCAATTGCTTGATATCATGGACGAACTCAGGGCCAAATGCCCCTGGGATAAAAAACAAACCCTTGAAAGTCTCCGGCATCTTACAATAGAAGAAACCTATGAACTCGCCGATGCCATACTTGAGAATGATCTGGATGAAATCAAAAAAGAGCTGGGCGATCTGTTACTGCATATTGTTTTTTACGCCAAAATCGGACAGGAAAAAGGCGCTTTTGATATAAAGGATGTTATTGAGAATATCAATGAAAAGCTTATTCGCCGTCATCCGCACATTTACGGCGATACCGTTGCCGAAAACGATGAACAGGTAAAGGAAAACTGGGAAAAGATCAAACTGCGTGAAGGGAAAAAGAAAGTCCTGTCAGGAGTTCCCACATCACTCCCTGCCATGGTAAAAGCTTACCGCATACAGGATAAGGCCCGCGGTGTAGGTTTTGACTGGGAAAAGCCCCATCAGGTATGGGATAAAGTGCAGGAAGAACTCAACGAACTTAAATACGAAGTTGATAATAACGCTCCACACGAAAAAATTGAACAGGAATTCGGTGACCTGATTTTTGCATTGATAAACTATTCACGATTCATTGATATAAACCCCGAAAGTGCTCTCGAGCGGACCAACAAGAAATTCATTCGCCGGTTCGAATACCTTGAAGCCCAAACCAATGCTTCCAAAAAGGATATGAAAAAAATGTCGCTCAACGAAATGGATGTGTTCTGGAATGAGGCTAAGAAGATGGAAGGGAAGGGGTGATGATGTCAGTTTTAAAATCTTCTTTTCATTTGTAACAAATCTTTAATTGCTGCGACTAACTTCGGAGTAATAAAATTTTATCTCATCAATTAAACTGATAAAATGATCGAAGTTAGTAACCTTATTAAGGAATTTCCACTTAACAAGAAACAAAGGCAGGAGATCGGTGTAGAAGAAAAATCACTGAAAGTACTGCATGATGTTAGTTTTTCTTGTAAACCGGGCAGAATTTACAGTCTGTTAGGTCCTAATGGTGCCGGTAAAACTACTACATTACGTATCATAGCCACCATTTTGCGAGCTACATCGGGCAGTGTAAAAGTGTGCGGTATTGATCTGTGTGAAAACCCTTCCAAAGCCAGGGCTAAAATGGGTTTCCTTACGGGAACAACCGGCCTCTACGAAAGACTTACACCCAATGAAATGGTGAAGTATTTCGGGAAGCTTAACGGCATGGACGACAAACTTATTGAGGACCGTAAGGACCGGCTCTATACCCTGCTGGGCATGCACGATTTTGCCAACAAGCGCATTGGAAAGCTATCTACAGGCATGAAACAGAAGGTGAGCATTACCCGCACCATGATCCACGACCCTGAGGTTGTAGTATTCGACGAGCCCACATCAGGACTGGATGTTATTACTGCCAAAAATATCATTGAACTCATCCGCGACTGCAAAGACCAGGGCAAAACCGTGATCTTCTCTTCTCATATCATGAGCGAAGTTGACCTGCTTTGTGATGATCTGGGGATCATACACAACGGCAAAATTCTTTTCAATGATACCATGGTAAACTTCCGCAAACACATGCAGACGGATAATCTCACCGAAGAGTTTATTCATATTGTTACACAAAGCGAAGAGAGTTTGCAGGGTTAAATTGTAAGGCCACGTAAAACGCAATTAATAATTTGAAATCAACCGAAAAATGCTGAAAAATATCATCACAATTATCAAAAAAGAAACTCTGGATACCCTTAGAGATAAACGCACCATCATAGTAATGGTGCTGGTGCCTGTATTGGTTTTTCCCGTAATATTCATTGCCACAAGCCGGCTGCAGGAGTCGGTAATGGAACGCGAGCAGGTAAGGTCTTTAAAGATCGGATATGTGAGTGAAGATAACGATACCCGGCTTGATAATTTCCTTGAGAATCAGGAAAAAGTTGAACTGGTGTATATGGATGATGCCGGAGAACTGGAAACATTGATCCGCTCCGACAGTTTGCAATACGGACTATTTATTCCTGCGGGATTTGGCGTTGCACTTGATAATATGGGAGAAACTTCACTTAAAGTTTACTTTTCAGGTACACGGTTAACGGGTAAAGACCGTATTGACCAACTATTAGCCCAATATGAAAATAATATTATCAATGAAAGGTTGCAGGAGAAAGAACTCACCCAATCCTTTATCAAACCCTTCCGCACCGAATCAGTTAATATTGCCACAGATCAGGAAATGATCGGCAAGCTGGCCGGTGGTTTTCTGCCCTACCTTTTCATCATCTTCTGCTTTACAGGCGCTATGTACCCGGCCATTGATCTTTTTACCGGCGAAAAAGAACGCCGAACAATGGAGACATTACTCACAGCCCCGGTTTCGCGCATCGAGATCCTGGTAGGGAAAATGGTTGTAATTGCACTTACCGGACTGATTTCTGCCATGCTGGCCATACTCGGGTTATTCGTTGGTCTGCAGGTTTCTGCCGGACTGCCCGAGTTTATCATGTCGGTGGTAATGGGGATTCTCACCTTCAGCTTTGTAATCTACCTGTTGCTTATGCTGATACCTCTCACCATATTTTTTGCCGGTTTACTGGTGCCGCTCACCATCTATGCCAAAACATTTAAGGAAGCTCAAAGCATTGTTACACCGCTAACTTTCATTATAATTATTCCCGCTGCCCTTGGGCTAATACCCGGAATGGAATACAATGCAGTAACTGCGCTTGTGCCCATTGTCAACATTACACTCGCCACGAAAGAGATCATTGCAGGAACCATTCATCTGCCCCATTACCTGCTTACAGTAGTCTCTCTGGTGGGTCTGGCAGCTATTTCGGTGGTCTTCTGCGCCAAATGGTTTGGCAAGGAAAGCAATGTACTGAGGTAATTAAGATTAATTTCAGATTCAGGATTATCCTGATACTTTCTCAGGTTATGATATATGATAAGGTCCTTCACATTTTCAGCTCCTGCGAAAGGTACACTTCAAAATCATACAGGAAAGCATCTTTATTTTTACCAAGCGCATCGTCGAGCATATAAGCCGCGGTAACCTGGGGCAGGGCGCGTATTTTTTTCAGCAGCTGGTTGTAATTGAACCGCGAATCATCGGCCTTTACCAGCAGTAAAAAATCAAGTCCGGCAGGGTTTGAAAAAAGCCTGCTGCCCTCATTAGAACGGTTATTTACCAGGAAATAAGTACGCTGCAAAGATTCTCTTTCGTAAAGGTAAACAGAATGCAGTTCAGCACTTTCACTTTTGCCCGTGATATCGGTAAAATCGGTTGCACGGCGGAAGTTAAAATCCAGCTTATTGTTCAAAAGCCAGCAGAACCTGTAATCTTTTTCAGGACAAAAAACACCCACGACACGGAAATCCGTTTCAAATTCAAGCCTGAAGAGTGTTTTTTTTGCCATATAAATCAATGAGTTTTCAATACAAATTTATGGAATGATTAGCACAAAAGACCATTACTTTTTGAATTTGTAAGAATGAAATTTTTATCACCAGCGAAGCTGGTATAACCCGGAAAATTTTACAGCCACTTATCCATTGATTATAAAGGCAGAATAAAGTATAGCGATTATTATGGAAGTACAACTTATTATTGCTTACCAGTAAAACGATTTCAACAAAACTATCAGGTGAAAAATCCGGTTAAGTTTCCGGTACAGGATACAAAAAGCCTGTGCATAGCCCGTGTACAGGCAATATACAACATGCTTTTATCAACATCTGAATGATAATTTGATTCATTTGCCTGCGGCACAATAACCCAATCGAACTCAAGGCCTTTCGACATATGTACTGTGGTAATCACAATACCCTGGCTGAAGGCAGCACTTTCAGATGTTATTAAGGCCGTCGCAATTCCTTTTTCGGATAGAGTAGTGTATAAATTATCTGCTTGCTTTGGAGTTTTGCAGATTATCCCCAGTGACTTATGTTCGCCCGACTTTCTGAAATCTTCCACCCATGCCCGGATTTGTGCGTACTCTTCTGAAACCGACTTACAGGCTAACAACACAGGACTTTCACCATGTCTTTCAATGGCTACAAATTCTTCGGATGGTGAAATTTTCTGCGCAAACCGGCTAATCTCATAAGTGGAGCGATAGCTTTTCAGCAATTTTACAGTGTCGGCTTCGGGAAAAACCCTGCGAATTTCTTCTGCCGATGAAGAGCTGAAAGGATTAACCGATTGTGCCGCATCACCAAGTATAGTCTTCTTACAAGGGAAAAGTCTTGACAAAACTGCATACTGCAACGGGGTATAATCCTGCATTTCATCTACCAGCAGGTGCTTCACATCTTCAAAGGTTTTATATCCTTCCAAGCGGATTTTCAGGTAGATAAGTGGAAATACATCAGCATATTCCATCACCGAACGACTTGCGGTTTTAAACAAATCAGGTTTTACCAGCCAGTTATAAAACTCACGGTACAGCTCGCGAATGTTTGTCGTTCTAAACATACCGGTAACAGACTTGCGGATTTCATTTCTTTCCTGCGCATCAATTTCATATTTGTAATAGATACGGATGTTGTCTTCAATATCACGGGTTATTTCGTTGAAACGCTTAATGAGCGGCAGGCGGTGATAACCTTCCCAACGCTCGCGAATAAACCAATCAGGCACAAAATTCTTTTTAATCCAAATGTCTGATGGTTGAAAGAAATTACTGTTTACATAATTCACATACTCCTCCAGCTTGCCCAGGAAGCTAAAGCTCGCTTTGAATCTTATGCGGTTTATGTATTCCTGATCGGGTTTTTCCAATAAACGGTTTACCTGCTCAGCAAAAGTCTGGAATTTATATTTGTTGTCCAGAACTTTATTTGCGAGTTCTTCCATACCCATTTCAGGGATACGTTCTTCTCCCAGTTCGGGGAGTACATTGGAAATATAATCGGCAAATACTTTGTTGGGCGATATGATAAGAATTTCATTGGAAGAAAGGTTTTCCCGGAAACGGTAAAGAAGGAAAGCAATCCGGTGCAGGGCAATGGAAGTTTTACCTGAGCCGGCCACCCCCTGGATGATAAGCACCCTTGATGTTTCGTTACGGATTATGGCATTCTGGTCGCGCTGGATTGTGGCAACAATATTCTTCATCTTATCATCCGATGCCTTGCTCAACTCTTCCTGAAGAATATTATCGTGAATATTCAGTGAATTTTCCAGCATGAACTCCATCTTTCCGTTGCGAATCCTGTATTGTCGTTTTAAAAGAATTTTGCCTTTTATTTTTCCTGATGGCGCCTGATAGAAAGCCTTTCCCAGTTCAAAATCGTAATACATGGAAGAGATGGGCGCCCGCCAGTCATGTATGATATTAGAATTCTCTTTTTCGTCATAAAATGAATAGATGCCTATATAGATTGGGTCCGTCTTTTTTTTACTATCCCGACTGAAATCAATACGTCCGAAATAAGGTGAATCCAGAAGTTTCTCAATCCTTTTTCTTTTTTGCACAGATGCATCACCGATTATGGCACCACTGGTTATAGAATAGCGTACAGCTTCCTTTTCCATACGGTCCATGGCGTCTTTATTCTCATAAAGATATTCTTTTGAAGCATGCAGATCTTTGGCCTGCTCTTGCAGGCTTTCATCAATTTGCGAGAGAGCCTGATTAATTTTTTCTTTTATGGATTCAAGATACTGCCATTCTTCTTTTTCAGATGGGTTGAGCATATAGTAAAGATTTTAAGGGGCAAAGTTAAAAGTTAAAGAAAGAATGCAGAGACAAAAATCAGAAATTCAACATTTTTGTTTCATACCTTTGCATCAGAAAAACAAATACATAATAATTGACTAAATGCTTATAAAACGTAAACCTTCCTGGTTGAAAATCAAACTTTCAGGCGGAGAAAATTACCGCAAAGTAAAGAAAGTGGTCAATGATAATCAGCTTCATACCATTTGCCAAAGCGGGAACTGCCCTAACATGGGTGAATGCTGGGGTTCGGGCACAGCTACTTTTATGATCCTTGGCGAAATATGCACCCGTTCATGTAAATTCTGTGCTACACAAACCGGAAAGCCGCTGCCGGTTGATGAAAAAGAGCCCGGGAAAGTTGCCCGGTCAGTGAAACTTATGAAGCTAAAGCATTGTGTTATAACTTCTGTTGACCGGGACGATCTTGCTGATGGAGGCGCTGAAATATGGGCAAAAACCATAAATACCGTTAAAAAAGAAAACCCTGAAACAACTGTTGAAGTTTTGCTGCCCGATTTCATGGGAAAAAAGGAAGATCTTGAAAAAGTACTCGAATCCCTTCCTGATGTAGCCGCTCATAACCTGGAAACCATAAAAAGACTGACACCAAATGTCCGAAGTGCTGCAAAGTATGAACGTAGCCTGAAGGTAATTGAGTGGATCAGTAATTCAGGTATTAAGACAAAATCTGGGATCATGGTCGGGCTTGGTGAAACATTTGAAGAGGTAATAGAAACCATGCAGGATCTTCGCAAGGCAGGATGTGAGATAATAACGATAGGCCAATACCTGCAGCCAAGCCATACACATTTGCCGGTTGCTGAATACATTCATCCCGATGTTTTTGCCAGATACAAGGAAGAAGGCATGAATATGGGATTTAAACTTGTTGAAAGTAATCCGCTGGTTCGTTCTTCTTATCATGCTGAAGGAGATTTCGGTAAAGTTTCGAATATCTAAGTTCCCCGAAAAACACACTTTTGAAGGTTATTATTCAACAAAAAATCATTGTTTTTAATGGCAGATAAAATTCAAAATAAGAAAACACAGTTTATTGATTTAGGATTAATTCAATATAAAGAAGCATGGGATTACCAGGAAAAGCTTTTTGATGAAATCGTCAGTCATAAAAGGGAAATTTCTGATGGGAAAACGGATCTTAAAACCACCAATAACTATCTGATATTCTGTGAACATAAACATGTTTATACTTTAGGAAAAAGTGGCTCGACTGACAATTTGCTTCTCAATCAAATTCAACTTCAGGCAAATGAAGCCGAGTTTTACCACATTGATCGCGGAGGAGATATAACCTACCACGGACCCGGTCAGATTGTGGGTTATCCCATCCTTAACCTTGATTATTTTGTTTCAGGCGTAAGAGATTACATTTATAAATTGGAAGAATCTGTTATTTTATTACTTAAAGACTTTGGGATAAAATCAGAACGATTGGATGGCGCAACCGGCGTTTGGCTGGAAACAGGAACTGCCCGGGTAAGAAAAATATGTGCTATTGGTGTGCGCACCAGCCGCTGGGTAAGTATGCATGGTTTTGCTTTTAATGTAAATACAAATCTTGATTATTTTGCTTACATAAATCCTTGTGGTTTTAAAGATAAAGCTGTTACATCTTTGCAAAAAGAATTGGGTCAGGAACAGGATATAAAATCAATAAAAGATAAGCTTAAGGGAAAAATTGCCATGGTATTTGGTATGGAACTCGTTTGAATTGAAATACTACTTCCCTTCTCTTTCTATTTTACTGAACTTTTGTTCAGGCTTTTTAAAATCATCTACTATCAAAGATAATTCTTCTGTAAATGAACTCTTTTCCATAAACACATGTTTATAGTTTTGTTAATTCTATAACCTTTGATATATGAGCACCAAACCCAGTATTGCAAAAATGGTCAGGGCACAGTTCCTGAGTTCCATTATTGCCCCGATTTTAGCGGGTACCTTATTAAGCGCTTACATTAATGATTCCCTTGATGTAATCAATTTTATAATTGTGTTGATTATAGGAATTGGTCTGCACGTAGCCACAAATGTGTATAATGATATTTACGATACGATACAGGGTACCGACAAAGTAAATGTGCACCGCAATGAAGCCAGCGGTGGTTCAGGAGTTTTGCTTGATAATCCTGAGCTGATGGGTAAAATGTACTTTTTGGCTCGTATGGGTCTGGTGATGGCACTGGCCGGAACCATTGCACTTACACCCCTTATCAGCCGTGAATTGTGGCCACATTTGTGGGGATTGTTTTTACTTTCGGCCTTTTTCAGCAAATATTACACAGCTCCGCCGATCAAACTGTCTTACCGGGGTTTGGGTGAATTTTCCGTTTGGTTTGCCTTTGGACCCATGGCAATATTTATTGCTGCGGTGGGTCAGGGTATAGGATTTCATCCCATGGTATTACTACTGATGCCTGCTACCGGACTTAGTACATCGTCTATTCTGCTGGCCGGTCAGCTGATTGACCTGGATGCCGACCGCGACGGCGGCAAACATGGTGTGGCATCCCGGCTGGGAACACGCTTCACATCTGTCATATACCTGCTTGTACAACTTGCCATAGTTACCAATGTTATTTTGCTTTTCATCTACTATCCGGGTAACTCCTGGCCCCTGCTTCTTGCCCTTATTCCCTATGTTTTAGTATTTCCAAAAGCGGCAGGCATTATTCTCAAACATCATGACAATCCGGATAGATTAAAGGAAGGTGCAAAATTTACCGTGCTTACCCATGTAGCATTTTCTTTCCTTCTGATTGTGGGATTTGTGATTTATTTAATTTAGAAAAGAGTGTAGGTGAAGGCAGACAATTATTATAAAAGTATTATAGCTTTATTCAACTAAAAAATAAATCCCAGCAACATAAAAAACACAAAAGCGGTAAATGAACCGCCCAGATTTACCACATCATTGGGTGTCAAGGATTCGGGGTATATCCTGTTTTGAAAGTAAGTCATATTCAATAGCTTTCCTTCCACAAAAGTACCCAGCAGGGTATCGGCAAAGCATGCCAGAAATGCTGAAAATGAGATAAGTAAAATTACAGCCCAGTTCCATACACCAAAAAATATAAAATAAGATACTGCAGAAATAACTACTGCTCCTGACAATGATGCCAGGGTACCAAAAAATGAAATGCCTCCGGTAATTCCTGCTTCATGCATGCGGAAATCTGCCAGAGAAAAGCTGCGTTTATTCAAAAGGGGTCCTATTTCACTGGCCCAGGTATCAGCCGTAACCGCCGCAACGAAAGCAATGAAAAAGTAAATGAAAAGCTCATTTTGCGTTAGTAGAAAAAGGGCCGAACTGATGATCGCCCAAAGTATATTGGCTATAACCTGCCATGCGTTGCGCACGTTAAATTCCTTTTTATTTTTCTTTACTCCGGAATGAATTTTAGTAAAAATCACTGATGTAATGAAGAAAATTACCACCGGCACAAACCATTTCCAACCCATCACACCCAATAAATAAACTCCCAGTAACCATGCAGCCAGGCTTCCGGGCCGGGTGAGAAAGCGCCACTTAAAAAGAAAAAAACTTCCTGCTGTCATAAACAGTAACACTCCAAATAAAAACAAATAGTCGGGCTGCTGAATTTGCGAAACTTTCAATACGATTGCCAACCCAACGGGTATGGTAAAATTATCAGAACCCCGCCATGAGGCCACTTCAAAAACCACTGCCAGAAAAATAAGGGTTGCCATGAAAAATACATCAGTGGTAAGTCTTGCAGGCAAAAAGATATAGAAAATAATAAGTGCTGAAAAGACGTATCCCATAATGCCATGCATACTTTTTCTATCGTGAAGAATTACCACCCTTCCATTCCCTTTTTTTATCTGCCCGATAAAATTTGCCACAGTATCAGAAATGGAAAGAACCAACAAGCTGGTCTGAAAATACAACATGGGCATGTTATAAAGAATGAGATAAGATGATAATATCCCAAGCGGGTAAAAAATTGTTCCCGCGCTTGCATCAGTCGTTTTGTGCAGCAATTGAAACTTTTTGTAATTAAAGGTCAGAAAAGAAAAAAGCGAGCCTGCAACAATCAGCCACAGCAAAACTTCCCGTTGCAATAGAAAGGTGAGAATAAAAATCAATAATCCTGTAATGAGGTGTATTAGTTTTCTGATGATAAGTCCCTTGAAATGAGTCATGGAAAATCTTTATGCATACGAATAAGCAACAGCCATTTGCAGCCAATTGTTTCAGAAGCTTTTAATGTTTTGTAAAAAAGTTTACTTTTGAAATAAGATTTCGAAACCAATCCTTTACCTATGAAGCCATCCGACCAGAGATTTGTGCGGCAATGGGCAGAAACCCGTAAGATGGGTCGCATGAAATATGCCTTTGTTCACGGACTAATTTTTGGACTGATCCTCTTTCTTTTTACCGGTATATACAATCTTTTTGAAAAACCCTTCGGAGAAGTTTTTCTGACTTTACGATCAGCTATAGTCTGCTTATTTTGGGTGGCATCCGGAATCATTGGCTATGCCGTGCTGATGTGGCCTGTGAATGAGTATTTTTTCAGAAAGCGGACTGAACAGTAAAACAAAACTTTCCATTACATTTCTATCAATTTTTCAATCTTATTTCAAAAACAACCTATACCTTTGCCACAGAAATTTACAGGTTTCTTTTGCGATTACCCGTAAAAGGTGAAAAGGGAATCCCGTGCAAACCGGGAGCTATCCCCGTAGCTGTAAGTCCGCATGAAGGTTTTTGACATTCTCCTGCCACTGTCCCGAAACAATCGGGATGGGAAGGCGTCAAGAAAGTACCCGGACGAGCCAGAAGACCTGCCTGCAAAAATCAATTCGTAGCTTTCGGGTGAAAAGCGAAGAGTAAAGACATCTTTCATCTTTATTTTTCTGGCGTGGTTTTTCCTGAATAGCTGAATCAATTATATGGATAAAATAATCTCAGGTTATGTTCAGGAAATTTTTGGCAATAATATTTTGTTTTATGGCATTTTACCCGGTGGTTCGCGGAGACGGCCCCTTTGCTCCTGCTGCAGGAGAGGAAGGAACAACTGCCTTACATATGGACTCAAGTGCTTTTGTTAGCTGGGCAACAGAAATTGCAGTGGTACGAGGATATATTAACATTGCAGACACTACAGTATATATTGACGGAAACAACCGGGCAACATTCGGTGAGCCACAAAATGTTCTGGGCAAAGCTACAGGCAATTCAAACGACGTTATTAGCCTTGGCGATGGCGGTATGGCAACCTTACAGTTCGACCGACCCATCATAAACGGTCCGGGCCCCGATTTTGCCGTTTTTGAAAATGGCTTTGGCGACAATTTTCTCGAACTTGCCTTTGTAGCGATCAGCACTGACGGTGAAAATTTTGTGCGTTTCCCGTCTTATTCCTACACACAAACTGAAACCCAGGTTGAAAGCTTCGGAATCCTTGATCCTGCTTTTATCCACAATTTTGCCGGGAAATACCGTGCAGGATACGGCACCCCTTTTGACCTGGATGATCTGATTGACAGTACAGGTATCGACTTCAACGACATTCGGTATGTACGCATAATAGATGCTGTTGGATGCATTGATTGTGGTTTTGAAACCCATGATACAGAAGGCAACATTATAAATGATCCCTGGCCTACTCCATTTCACACCGGGGGTTTTGACCTGGAAGCTGCAGGAATTATCAATGCCGGTGAACCTTTCAACCCAACAACAGTTGGTTACCATAATTCACACACCCCGAAAGTTTATCCCAATCCTTTCGATCAAACATTGTTTATAGAAGCAACTGAAGGAAGCGATGTTGTAATATATGACTTAACCGGAAGAAAGATCAAACATGAATCTTTAACCGGAAACTCTTTGCAGATAAATGATTTACAAAGGGGTTATTACATCGTTCAGATTATCTATAAAAACAAAACTGAAATATTTAAAGTATTAAAAATTTGATCCTTTGCTAACTGTTTACTGCTAGCAGGTATTATTGCAATGACTCCAAAACATTTACTCATATTATTGATTCTTCTTGCAGGCTTTTTAAAAGCTTTTGCCTGGCAGGAGAATGTTGATACTGTTCGTTTAGGGGAAGTTGTAATCACTGCCAGTCATCCCGGCTTGCAGGAACGCTCACCGGTACCCGTGCAACAAATGAATTCACAAGATATTGCAACTATCAGTGGAGCTTCAGCAGCCGAAGCATTAAAAAATTTTGGTGGAGTAACGATCAAGGATTACGGTGGAATCGGTGGGTTAAAAACTGTAATGGTTCGCAGTCTGGGGGCCAGTCATACTTCAGTAATGCTTGACGGAGTGCCGCAGAATGATGCCGCAACCGGACAAACCGATCTGGGGAAAATTTCACTTACAAATCTTGAAAGTATATCCCTTTTCGTGGGCCAACCCTTGCAATTGTTGCAACCTGCAAGATTTTATGTATCAGCCAATGTGATTGATATCCGAAGTAAATTTTTCAACACGGATGACAATAATATAAGGACAAAGGCAGGTGTAAGAAGCGGCTCATTTGGAATTATCAACCCTTATTTCAGTTCAAATGCCGGAATATCTGAAAATACAATTGCGGGATTAAACTTCAGTTATACAAGGGCAGATGGAGAGTATTCCTTTACAAACCCTTTCAACGGTGAACTCCAGAAAAGAACAAATTCTGATATTGAGGCTGTTAATGCATCCGCTTTTTTGCAACAGCGTTTACAGGAATATTCGTATCTGCAATTAGATGCATATTATTATAATTCTGAAAGAGGACTGCCGGGTGCGGTTATTCTTTACAACACCCACACATCGCAGCGATTATGGAATAAAGACTTTTCGTTAAATCTTCGGTATGAGAACTCAAATCCCGAAAAATTGCAATTGCTTTCCCTGGCCAGATTTTCAAACGCATGGTTGCATTATCTTGAAGAGGACTATCTGAATCAGCAGGGAGAGATCAGTAATACTTACAGCCAGCAGGAGTATTACTTCTCACAGGCACTGGCTTATCCTTTGCATGCTGACTTTAAAGTGAGCATAGCTTCGGATGTTTTTATAAATTCACTGGTTACCAATCTGCATGGATTTGCAGAACCTTTGCGGTTTTCGTGGCTGACAAATGTAAGCGCCAAATATGAACGAAACCGACTGTATGCCCATGCAAATTTGCTTTCTACTGTAGTAAGCGATCAAACACGGCAGTTGCAATCAACAGCAACGGAAAACGCACTTAGTCCGTCAATCTCTGTGGCATACAGGCTTACTTCTTCCGAACCTTTGCTCAGACTGCGGTTTATGTATAAGAACATATTCCGAATGCCCACATTCAATGACCTGTATTTTGCACGGGTGGGAAATCCTGATCTTAAGCCCGAACATGCGCAACAATTCAACATAGGAATGATGGCAGGATACGACAAGAATGGTTTTTTTTCTCTTTCAGGCAGTGCCGATATTTTTCATAATACAGTAAAAGATAAGATTGTTGCCATCCCTACGCAAAATCTCTTTGTATGGTCGATGCAAAACATTGGAATGGTCGATATCACTGGGCTGGAGCTACAAATTCAAGGCAATTTTCATTCGAAAAAGGATTTTTCAGCAGGGTTTTTTGCCAATTATACTATGCAACGGGCCATTGATATTACGCTTGATAATGCAAGCTGGTACCGGCATCAGATACCTTACATCCCCAGGGAAAGTTTTTCAGTGGGAATGAATTTCGGGTATGGTGCTTTCTCACTGGGATTTAACAGTCTTTTCAACGGACACAGGTACGTACTGGCAGAAAATATTTATGAAAATATGCTTTCATCATGGTGGCATCATGATGCTGTGGCCGGTTATCAATTTTCTGCTGCAAATACAATTTTTCAAATTAAGTTTGAAATAAACAATCTTTTTGACAACCAATACGAAGTAATCAGAAGTTTTCCCATGCCAGGAAGGGGATTTTTTGTTAGGGTGGAAGCGTGGATTTAATGCCCGATGTTGAGAACCTTTAGGTTCGAAATCCCGTTCATACGGGACTGAGAAACGAAGTTTTAAAATCCCGCCCATGCGGAGTCAAATGTATGAAGTCAAATGATGAAAAACCGAAGTTTCGAAATCCCGTTCATACAGAATCAAATTGTAAGATAGTGGG
>JBHEOF010000003.1:0-17287 GCA_046261715.1 Bacteroidales bacterium | reverse complement strand
GAGCAGGAGGTCGGAAAAACAGAAAAAGCCGGTGCAAAAAAAATGATATACATTCTCTGTAAAATATAAATATGAAACCATTTTTTAAACTTTTCTTTCTCTTACCCGTTTTTTTGGTTTTATTTTCTTGTGAAAAAGAACCTGAAAAGCCTGATGGTAATGATGATATTAGCTTTTCGGGAAAAGGTATATATATACTCAACGAAGGATTATTTAACATGAATAATTCCACCATCACCTGGTATGATTTTGAAACGGAACAGGCCAATACCGACTGGTTTGAGATACAAAACGATCGCAAGCTGGGCGATACCGGAAACGACCTGAAAATATACGGCAGCAAATTATATGTTGTTGTCAGTGGTTCCAGCCAGGTAGAAGTGCTTGATGCAAACTCGGGAAGTTCAATCGTTCAGATTCCGTTTTTCGATGGTGAAAAACCCCGCCAACCAAGGAATGTTACTTTTCTTCATGATAAAGCTTTCGTATGCTCATTCGATGGTACTGTGGCAGTAATTGATACTGCAACCCTGGAAATTGAAAAGTATATTAATGCAGGACGAAATCCCGATGGAATTACCTCTGCCAACAACAAAATTTATGTTGCTAATTCAGGTGGACTGGACTTTCCTGATTATGACAACACAGTTTCCGTAATTGATTTCACAAGTATGGAAGAAATCAAAAAAATAACTGTTGGCAGTAATCCATACACAATGGAAACAGACAGCCGGGGATTTGTATATGTGATATCACGGGGCAATTACGATGATGAGAAAATGTATCTGCAAGTCATTGACTCTGAATCTGATGAACTGGTGCATACATTCACAGATTTTCAGGCATTGAGTTTCAGCCTGAATGAAGACAGGGCTTATGTATATCATTTTGATTTTATGGGAGGCAGCGGATCAAGCATCCTGGTGCTTGATCTGGAATCCAGAGAAGTGTTATCGGAAAGTTTTATAAGCGACGGTACGGAGATCGAAACAGTTTACGGCATCAAGGCAGATTCTTTTACAGGAAATGTTTACATTGCTGATGCAAGGGGTTTTTCAGCCACAGGAAAGGTGTACTGTTTTGATAGTGATGGTCGTAAAAAGTATTCATTTTCTGCCGGTTTAAACCCTGGAAAAATGGCAGTTTATTACACCCAAAATATCTATTAAAGCTTTATTATCAAACTTGCAGCAATAATTTTTTAAATTTGCATAAGACACAAAAAATAAAAATTATATTATGAATTATACCCAGGCCATAGAAGAGCTCGAAGTCATAGTACAGGAAATTGAAAATGCTGAAATCAGTGTAGACGAATTATCTGAAAAGGTAAAAAGAGCTTCAGAACTGATCCGCTATTGTCGAAAAACACTTAATTCAACCGAAGCAGAAGTAGAAAATATTCTGAAAGACCTGAAAGATGCCGAAAAAGGGACGAAACAAAAATCGGAATGATGTGATAAATCTCCTTTCTTCTATTATTTTCTTTTGCCCCTGATCTTAATAACCACCCAACGCACAAAAAAGCCCAATCCTGTAAGCAATGCCACAAGCCCTAAATACGACCACACATACAGGGGGATCCCTTTTTCTTCAACAATTCGTCCCTGGGTTTCTCGATATACTTCAGGCATGGCAGGCAAGTCATTCTCGCCTTTCTCAAATGAAACAGCATAACGGGCCACTGCTTCCCAAACTTTAAATTCACGATCATTCTCGTAGATGATTGTTTCTTCCAGCTCAATGGGATTGCCCTCTTTATCTTTCAAAACCAGGGCAAGTTTTGGCAAAATATCACCAATCATGGGCAAAAAAGAAGTCAAATAATAATCGGAAACCAGATGATACAGACCTGGATCATCTCTCTTCAGGGGCTTATAGCCATCTTCATGCTGCACACCCTCACCGGTAAATAAATTCACTTCCCTTACTGAACTATAAGCAGGTACAGGTATATCGGCAAAAGGAATGGTAAGCCATGCGATTTTGCCCGGATCGTAAGTATATTGCAGTCCTGAAAACTGCAGGAAGTATGTATCACCCATGAGCTTCGATAACAAGCCGGCCACTTCCAGCAGATTGTAAACTTCATCGGCAGTCAGATAAGCAGAAACCATAGGATATCCGGGCTTTTTATCGGGTCCTGAACCCAAACCCGCAATGGTAACCAGGTCCATAAAAGAAACTTCCCCTTGCGACCACGGCATGGCACCGGGAATGATATCGCCTCGAATTACTCCATTGGCCTGTATGGCCAAGTCAACCCTTTCGCCGGTAACCTTTTGTGCTTCAAGCCGCATAGCATCCACCACAAAATTTCCTACAGTGGTTTCTTCAAGTGGACGGGGTTTTATAAGCGAAAAATCAGAATGCAATAACGGTGCATATACATCAGTAAAGAGGCTATCACCAAACTGAATTACAAAATCGTTGAGGCGTGAAGTAAAATAGTCAACCTTTTCTCTTATTTCCGGATCTTCTGCAATATCGCTGTTTATGGGTATCTGAAACGGTGTATTGTTTTCCTGGTTTAGCAACCTGATGGATTTTGCTGTTGCATCAAACTCTAACTCAAGCATTCCAAGGTTTTGCAGGTAATAACTGCTATGCAGCAAAATGGTGTTACTGATGATTTCAGGCTCCATGGTTTGGTAGTGGTCGTGCCCCCCAAGCAGAATATCAATATTGTCAACCTTTTTGGCCAGTTCACGGTCTTCATTAATACCCGAATGAGATAGTGCGATTACCACATCAGCACCCAGATCACGAAGCTTATCTACCTGTTGCTGAGCAATTTCAAAAGGATCTTTTATGGTGACAGGTTCAGCATAAGGTGCCACTGAGTATGCTTCGTTGCCCAGCAATCCGAAAAGTCCAAGTTTTAAGCCATTTTCAAGCTCCATTATTTTATGGGGAAGAAACTCCACATCAAGCATAGAATGATCATCAGGGATATTCAGATTGGAAATGATCAAAGGAAGATCTCCATGCGCATCAGGATAACCGGCACGCAGTAAATATTCAGCCAATACATCGGGGCCATAATCAAATTCATGATTACCGATGGTAGAAGCATCATATCCAATATCCTTCATCAGGTTGATTTCAGGAGAATAACCTTCCAGTATAAGCCATGCATAAGGCGAGCCACCGATAAAATCACCTGAAGACAATAACAATACAGGTTCATCGGTCTTTTCTGCCCGTATTTGATTTACCAAACCTGCCAGACTGGCAAAACCCCCCAAAGTTGGGTTAGTTTCTACCGGATGATAATCAACTGCAGGCAATGGAGTCAATACACTGTGTTCATCGCTTGTGTGCAAAATAGTAAACCGCTGATTCTGAGCTGATATATTCATAAAGCTAAGCATTAAAAACAAAACTGAACAGGTTATGATTCCGGTGATCTTTTTCATAGTCGGTAGTTTGTGTGTTACAAAAAATGGTTGGTTGAATTTTTTTTCATATCAAAGTAAAGTATTTTTTCTGAAACATTTCTTAAATCAACCTTAAGCTTTTGATCAATATGTAAAATAAATGAACAAATGATGAGTTTAAAGTTTTAAAATATCCGAACTTCAGAAAACAATTCAACAATATGCTCAGAATTTATATTCTAACCATCGCTGCTCTTTTTATGAGCAGCAAGTTATCAGCCCAGCTTGTTAATATTGAAAAAAGCCGAAAGGAAGCCAAACCCGGTTTCCAGGGGCACATCGACCTTAACCTGATGCTTACACAAAACACCCGGCAAATTTTTGAAACTGGCACATCGGCACATGTTCAGTATCATAAAGACCGCCATACACTGCTGCTTCTCAATAACATCAGCTTTATGCGTGTAGAGGGCGATAACCTGATCAACAATGGATTTCAGCATTTACGTTACAATTACACTCTCGGTAAAGGTTTTACCACAGCTGAGATTTTTACCCAGCATCAATACAACTCCATCCGCTTGCTTCAAAGAAGATTTCTTTTGGGTGGTGGTCCACGCTTTAAAATTCTGGAAAATGATGATCTGGGAATTTACATTGCTCCATTGGTGATGTACGAACAGGAGCTTCTGAATGATGATAATGAAACCCAAACCGATAAGTTTAAAGGCGATATTTATGTTTCGGGTACTTATGCCCTGGATAAACGAATCAATTTTTCGCATACTACCTATTATCAGCCTGATTTTGCCCGGTTCAGTGAATTTCGCATTGCCAGTGAAACCGGACTTGAGATGAAGTTCAATGATCGCTTTTCTTTTCTTGTAACGTATAATCTGGCTTACGATTCACATCCGCCACAAGACATTCCACAGCTTTTTTACACCCTCAAAAACGGTATAAAATACAGCTTTTAGGGGTTGAGAAGTTTAAGGGTTGAGAAGTTTAGTGGTTTTGAGGTTGATTAGTTACTACGTTATGTTTTTTAAGTAATTCTTATGGTGGTGTTTTTTCTTTAATTTTGCAGTTTAAATTCTACACCAGAAATTTATGCAGGAAATTAAACCGCGTAAGATCATACGAAATATTTCTTTTTTATATTGGGCAAATCTTCTAGGTCTGGTAACATTTATAGTGATTACATCTTTTTACGTAAGCAATGTGGGTGAGGTAATAATTTCCGATCCTCAACAGAACTACATCCTTAAAACAGTGCTCATCTTACTTTTGATTGTTATTGCTCCCATAAGTTATCTGGTACCCCAAAACAAAATCAAAAAAATAGCTAAGGATCAGAAACTTGTAATAAAACTGGTAAAGTACCAATCAGCCAGTGTCATCAGATTTGTTTTAATGAGTATGGCAGGTATACTGGTCGCTTTAGGTTTTATGCTTACAGCTAATACCAATCTTATATTTTTACAGGCTGTTGTAATTTTATTCTTTCTGATTTACAAGCCCAGCCCATTCAAAATCTCATCAGACCTGGAGCTGGAAGAAAAAGAACGCCAGCAGATCATGCCTGAATAAATTATTCAAACTTTTTCTGAATAATTTGTTTTACTATAGTGAGACCATTTAAAAACATATTATAACAATGAGTATAAAAGAAAAAGAACAAGAGATCGTTGAAGAGTTTTCCCTTTTTGATGACTGGATGGATAAGTACAATTACATTATTGATATGGGGAAGTCCATTGATAAAATTGATGAAAATTACAAGAAAAATCAGTATCTGATCTCCGGCTGCCAGTCGCAGGTTTGGGTGCATGCTGAATACAAGGATGGCAAAGTTTATTTCAAAGCCGACAGCGATGCTTTGATAACTGCCGGTATTGTAGGACTGCTTATGCGGGTGATGTCGGGGCAAAAACCTGAAGAGATTGTAAACGCCGACCTGAGCTTTATTGATGAGATAGGTCTGAAAGAGCATCTTTCTCAAACCCGAAGCAATGGACTGGTTAATATGATCAAGCAAATGAAGTTATATGCATTAGCTTTTCAGGCCAAACACAAAAATTAAAAGGAATATCATGGAAGATTCAACCAACTATATGGACCTTGAGATGCGAATTGTTGATGCACTCAAAACCGTTTTTGACCCCGAGATCCCGGTAAACATCTACGATTTGGGCCTGATTTACGAAATTGATGTGAAAGATGATAGTACGGCCCTCATAACTATGACCCTTACAAACCCCAACTGTCCGGTTGCCGATACTATGCCCAACGAAGTAAAAGAAGCAGTTGAGTTTGTGGAAGGCATTAAAAAAGTGGATATAAAAATGGTTTTTGAACCTGAGTGGAACAAAGACATGATGAGCGAAGCCGCCATGCTTGAACTGGGGCTGCTCTGATAAACTTTTTCGAAATCAGAAATTCTTAAGGGCTTACAAACTGCCCCACAAATAAGGGAGTATTGAACTGATTCTCCTTAAGAATAAATATAAAAGGGCGGTCGGCAATAAATTGCATTGGTTCTTCCACCTCAGGCATCAAAGCAGTGGTTGTAACAATAATAGCTGTTGCAGCAGCAGCCTCTGAACCTTTCTCATCAATCTCAAAGAATACTTTCTGTAATATAGCGCTGATAAACAAATCTCGCTGACCACCAATACCTGAAAAATCAGCTCTCTCATCAAAAGCTCTTTCCATTCCCATTTCTTTCAGATGATCTGACAGTGAAAACTGCGACTCAAGCCTGAATTTGGGAATCTCCATATATACATCTTCATATTTCAGGTTATCAGTCATCTCTTTGTATTGTGCAACATTGGGAATAAATGATGCAATATCACGTACATTTTGATCATCAGGCAAAATCAGTAATAAGGATAAATGCGGACTGGTATAAGGTAGTTCCAAAACCTTCTGATCATCCATTGCCAGAAATGGGATACGATTTTGCCTCTGGTTCATAAAATCTGCCTTTTTCAACGTTCCGTTAATGGAGTGAAAATCTTTCTCAACATTACTTTCTTCTTCAAAGGGATATCGCCAGGCCGATTTTATATAAATAGCATTGGCAAGGACCATACGTGTTAATGGATCGAGGGTTCCTTCCGGAATAAGATCTTTGATCCTTTCACGGGTCATTTCCAGTGCCCACCGGTTGATTCTTTGTTCAGCGCGGCGGGGATCTTCAATAAAGTTCATTTGCTCGAAAGCACCACCATGATAGGTTTCTACATCGTGTATGTATGACTCCAGAACCGGATAGCTTTGCTCCACAAATACCCTGTTTGCCAGATTAAAATCCACCAAAGTGTCTGCCTCAAGCTTACCGAAACTTGAAAAATACTGAAAATAATTGGTGTGAAAACGTGTTGCATCTTTATCGAAACCGGTAAGCCGTGCCATTTCATCTCTTGTATCATTCATTGCACCACTGTAAATAACAGCAAGTGCCATATTTAATGAAACAGGCGAAAAAGAAATATTTTGCTGTTCATGGTTTTTGCTAAGTTCTTTAAATAGGCGGAAGGAAAAGTCGGTAAGTTCATTTGTCATGGCATGTGTATCATAAGGTTTGGGTTTTTCAGAAACCAATGTTTCAATAGTATCGGGTGAAGGGGTAGATTCTTCAATATTCTCCTGTACTTCTTCTGTTATTTGTTCTGCATCCGCCACAGTATCAACCGGAGCGGGTTCAAGTGTTTTGCAAGCTGCGAAAGATATGATTAAAGTTGCGAAAAACAATAATAAAACTATTCTTTGATGTATCATAATTGGGTTTTTGCCATAAAGTTACGGAAATAATAAAAAGGTGATACCTGTTTTTTAGAGATGCTGTTTTTTTGTTTGTAAAAAGGTTGTATTTTTGAGCCGTTAACAATAAACCTAATAATCATCCCATAAAACTTAATTAAACATGAACTTTCCTGACGATCTGAAGTATACCAAAGACCATGAATGGATCAAAGTAGATGGCGATACAGCCATTATTGGTATTACTGATTTTGCTCAAAATGAGCTTGGAGACATAGTATATATTGAAGTGAATACAGTTGGCGAAACACTTGAACAGGAAGAAACTTTCGGCACAATTGAAGCAGTAAAAACTGTTTCTGACCTTTTCATGCCTGTATCGGGCGAAGTTATTGAATTCAATGAAGAGCTGGAAGGAAGCCCCGATATTGTAAACCAGGACCCTTATGATAAAGGCTGGATTGCAAAAGTTAAAATGAGCGACCCATCTGAAGTTGATGCATTGCTCGATGTAGAAAAATACAAGGAACTGGTAGATTAATCATGCTTTGGCAATTAAATAAAACAGCATAGCATCTAATCTAATGAAATTCAGGTATTTGCTTCCGTCAATTTTATGGTCAGTTATAATCTTTTTTATTATAGCAATCCGCGGTAGTAGAATACCTGATTCTGCCCTGTTTTATATTCCACATTTCGATAAACTTTTGCACGCAGGCATTTTTTTCGTGCTTTCCATTTTATTACTATGGGGATTACTTAAACAAGAAAAAAATAAAATACCGGTTCCATATATTATTACCATTGTATTATGCGTTATATATGGTGTAGCCACAGAATTCCTTCAACATTTTTACGTTGACGGACGAAGTGGAGAGATTGCAGATTTTGCAGCAAATACAATCGGATCTTTAATTGGAATTGCCGGTTTTTATTACGTGAAAAAAAGTCATTATCTGCCTAAGTTTTTTTCTTAATAAATTGCTGCAAGGCTTATTTTAAAAATTTGTATATTAGCAGCGTCAAATCATAGAAAAATCACACAGGCCATTTCTGTATAAACAAGGATAAATTTTATGGAAACAAAAAAAACACCAAAAGCTGACCTTGAAAACAAAAAGCGCATTTTTCTCTTGACCGGTCTGGTCATTGCGCTGGGTATTACACTGGTAGCTTTTGAATGGAAAACATACGAAAGAAGTGTTGTAGATCTTGGTGTTCTGGAAGTTGACTTCGTAGAAGAAGAAGACATTCCGATTACCAGACCAGAAACTCCCCCTCCACCACCCCCGCCGGAGCCTTCACAGGAACTTGTGATTGTTGACGACGATGTGGAAATTGAAGAAGAATTTATGATAGATACTGAGGCTACGGTTTTTACAGAAGTACAGGAATTTACACCAATCATTGTGGAAGAAGAAGAGGTTGAAGAAGAGCAGATCTTTACCATTGTAGAAGATCAGCCAAGTTTTCCCGGTGGTGATGCAGCACTGATGCAATATTTGCAGAACAACCTGAGGTACCCCACTATGGCCCGTGAAGCAGGCATCCAGGGAACAGTATTCGTTACTTTCGTTGTAGAACGCGACGGAAGCATTACTGACGTAAGGATACTCAGAGGCGTTGGTGGTGGCTTGGATGAAGAAGCCGTAAGGGTTGTGCAGAATATGCCCAGATGGACACCGGGTCGCCAGCGTGGCCAGGCTGTAAGGGTACAGTTTAACCTACCCATACGTTTCGTTCTTAACTAAGAAACATCAATTGAAAAAATACATGAGCCGCATTCGTTGGATGCGGCTTTTTTTATTTACAAAAAGTAAAGGACTATTTAACTGATTTTACTCCACACAATTTTATGGCGGAAAAGCTTGTGAAGATTTTTTGCCAGTAAAAAGTTTACTGTTTGTTTTAAATCCGGATCTTTCTCAAGGATATCCATCGCTTTTTGACGGGCGTACTTCAGAATTTTTTCATCCTTGCTCAGGTCGGCAATTCTCAGCTCGAGAATGCCGCTTTGCTGCGTGCCATGGATATCTCCGGGGCCCCGCAGTTGCATGTCGGTTTCAGCAATTACAAATCCATCGTTGGTACTCACCATGGTTTGAATACGTTTTTTCGCATCATTGGAAAGTTTAAAACCTGTCATAAGCACGCAATATGACTGGTCGGCACCACGCCCTACCCTGCCACGCAACTGGTGCAACTGTGAAAGCCCGAATCTTTCTGCACTTTCTATAACCATTACGCTGGCATTGGGAACGTTGATTCCCACTTCAATTACTGTAGTAGCTACCATGATCTGTGTTTCTCCCTTAACGAACCGCTGCATCTCGTAATCCTTATCCTGCGATTTCATTTTACCGTGCACAATACTAACAGCATAATCGGGTAGCGGAAATTCGCGCACAATACTCTCATATCCATCCTGCAAATCCTTCAGATCGAGCTTTTCTGATTCCTGTATGAGCGGATAAACTACATATATTTGCCGCCCCTGTTTGATCTGATCACGCATAAAGCCAAAAACTTTCAGCCGGTTGGAATCGTATTGATGGATGGTTTTTATAGGTTTTCTTCCGGGAGGCATTTCATCAATGACCGATACATCCAGATCCCCGTAAAGGGTCATGGCCAGGGTGCGTGGAATAGGGGTGGCTGTCATCACCAGAACATGCGGCGGGGTAATGTTTTTCTTCCAGAGTCTGGCACGCTGGGCAACTCCGAAACGGTGCTGCTCGTCAATTACCACCATCCCCAGGTTGTTGAATATTACTGTATCTTCTATCAGGGCATGGGTACCGATCAGAATATGCAAAGACCCATCCTGAAGCATTTCGGCAATCTCCCTCCGATCCGCTTTTTTGGTTGAGCCTGTGAGGAGCCGGACATTTACATCCAAACCATCCAGCATGTTGCTTACAGAGTCGTAATGCTGATTGGCAAGCACTTCGGTGGGTGCCATCAGGCAGGCCTGGAAACTATTATCCATAGCAATAAGCATAGTCATAACGGCGACAATGGTTTTGCCGCTGCCCACATCACCCTGCAGCAGGCGGTTCATTTGTTTGCCACTGAGCGTATCGCTGCGGATCTCTTTCACAACCCTTTTCTGGGCATTGGTAAGTTCAAAGGAAAGCTTCTTATGATAAAAATTATTGAAATAATCACCGACATTTTTGAAGATCTGACCCCTGGCTTCAGATGAACGGCGGTGTTTCAACCGCAGCATATTCAGTTGTATATAGAACAATTCATCAAATTTCAGGCGGGCCCTTGCCCTGGCCAGCGAATGATTATCTTCAGGAAAATGCACATTAAAAAGAGCCCGTTTTAGATCCATGAGTCGCAACTCACTTCGCACATATTCAGGTAATGTTTCATGAATGTGATTTTCAACAACCGGTAACAAAGTACGCAGCAATTTACTGATTCCCTTGCTGTCAAGACCCCTTGATTTTAACTTCTCACCGGAACTGTAAACAGGCTGCATAACCGATTGCTGATGGATTGCTTCAGGCGAAACCGATTCAATTTCGGGATGGGCAATATTGAATTTGTTTCCGAACTTTCCCGGGCGCCCGAAAACAATATATTCCTGGTTAAGAAGGAATTTCCCTTTCAACCATTTAAAACCGTTAAACCAGATCAGCTCCATCCTGCTGCCCTTTTCATCGGTAAGTGTGGCTGTCATTCGTGTGGTTCGTTTCTGTCCGTGCAGCTGAATCTCGCTGATGTAGCCTTTTATCTGCACATAGGGCATATCTTCAGTGATCTCACTGATGGAGTAAAAACGGCTGCGGTCAATATATCGGAAAGGGTAGCAATATAACAGGTCTTCAAAACAAAAAATATTGAGTTCTTTCTTCAGTAAATCAGCACGTTGTGGTCCCACACCTTTTAAATATTCGATTGGAGTTTTCAGAATATCTGCTGTCATACTGCTACTGATGGATTACCGGGTAAAAGTATAAAGGTAAAAAATGAACTTCAAATAAAAAAAATATTGTAGCTACACACCTTAATGTTACTGAACTTTTCTGCAACATAATCATTTTATTAGTAGTTAAACAAAACCCAAATTATTTTTCCCTAATTTTGTGATCTGAAAAACAACAACTGACTGATGAATCTCAATGATATAAAGGCACCTGTTGACAGTCATATACAGGAATTTGAGAAGCGATTTCGCAACTCTATGAAAAGTAAGGTGCCCTTGCTTGATAAAATTACCCGTTACATTGTAAAACGCAAGGGAAAGCAAATGCGCCCCTTGTTTGTTTTTTTTACTGCCGGCTTATGTGGTGAAATTTCTGAACGAACCTACCGTGCTGCTTCTCTTATTGAGTTGTTGCATACTGCCACCCTTGTACATGACGATGTGGTTGACGATTCCAATGAAAGACGTGGATTCTTCTCCCTAAATGCACTCTGGAAAAACAAAATATCAGTGCTGGTAGGCGATTACCTGCTCTCGCGCGGATTACTGCTGGCCCTTGATAATGATGATTTCGATCTGCTGAAAATTGTTTCACGCTCGGTCAAGCAAATGAGCGAAGGTGAATTGCTTCAACTGGAAAAAGCACGTAACCTGGATATTAAGGAAGAAATTTATTTTGAGATCATTCAGAAAAAAACCGCTTCTCTCATTGCATCATGCTTTGAATGTGGTGCAGCTTCGGCCGATGCCGATTCAGAAACTCAGGAAAAACTGCGCCTTATGGGCGAATATACCGGCATTGCCTTCCAGATAAAAGACGACCTGCTCGATTTCAGCAATGGCAGTGATACCGGTAAACCTTCGGGGGGTGATATCAAAGAACGGAAAATGACTCTGCCGCTGATCCATCTTCTTGATAAATCTTCTTACCTGGAAAAAAGAAAGATTATCAATATCGTAAAAAATCATAACCAAGACCCGGATAAAGTGGCCCTACTTATTGATAAGGTTAAACAAAGCGGCGGAATAGAATATGCACGGAAAAAAATGGAAGAAAACCTGCAAAAGGCTTTCGAAATTCTGGATACTTTACCCGATACTCCCTGGAGAAAGTCGTTGAATGACCTGGTGCAGTTTACTATCGACAGGCAAAACTGACTCCTGTATCTGAAACAGCGGGACATCCTGTTTATAACGAATTGGATTTTAAATAACTGAACTTATGGTGAAGATCTCCGACCGTTACCTGTCACTGGATGTCTTGCGAGGCATGACCATCGCCTTTATGATCCTTGTCAACACCCCCGGAAGCTGGCAGCATGTTTATCCGCCTTTGCTTCATGCCAAATGGCATGGCTGTACACCCACCGATCTGGTTTTCCCGTTCTTCCTTTTCGTGGTAGGGGTTTCCATGTACTTCTCCTTCTCAAAATACGACCATGGTTTAAACAAAAAGTCATTGCTCAGGATTGGGCGCAGAGTACTACTTATATTTGCTATTGGCCTGTTTCTGAACTCCTTCCCGCAATGGATGACCAACTATTCTGAACTGCGCATCATGGGTGTGCTTCAGCGTATTGCACTGGCTTACGGTTTTGCAGCAATCATTGCCTTGGCGGCCAGCCGCAAGTGGATCATCATTCACAGTGCATGGATTCTTCTAGCCTATTGGGGTATATTATGGATTTTTGGAGGGGATGACCCCTACAGCCTCACCGGCAATGCTGCAATTACCTTTGACAGAGCTATACTTGGAGAGAGTCATTTGTTTAAAGGTTTTATGGAAAACGGTGTGCGCGTAGCCTTTGATCCCGAAGGACTGCTCAGCACCCTTCCTGCTGTTGTATCGGTACTGATCGGTTATCTGGCCGGTATGCTTATCAAACAACAATCCCATAAATCGCAGGTTATCAAACAACTGGCCATTTATGGAGCAATCTTTACTGCAGCAGGTTACATTTGGGGTTTTGTTTTTCCCCTTAATAAACCCTTATGGACCAGCTCGTATGTTTTATATACGGCAGGTATGGCAGCAATACTCTTTGCCCTGCTGATCTTTATCATCGATGTGAAGGGGTACAAAAAATGGTCAAACTTCTTTATGGTGTTCGGGGTAAATCCGCTCTTTATTTTTGCACTCTCAGGGCTTTGGGCAAGAACCTTTTCCATGCTTATCCGCTGGGAAAACGCTGAAGGAAATATTGTTACCGGCAGTGGCTGGCTTTACAACCATATTTTTGTCCCATTGGCAGGAGATATGAACGGATCATTACTGTATGCCATTTCCCATGTGGTATTCTTCTGGCTGATCGGATATATTTTATACCGTCACAGGATCTTTATCAAAGTATAAAAATATGAAAGGGATTTTTCTGATCAACCATGTTTTATGTGAACGCTGAGCTTGTCGAAGCGGATAATCAACAGGTAAACAACTGCTAAAGTCGTTTCGACAGGCTCAACGACCAGATAGCACTTTTAAAAATGCACCTAACATCAAAAACTTATTCAGGATGAAAACCTAAGGAATACTCTCACGGATCACCCTTTCGGTTCCCCTGCGTTCTTCTTCGATCTGTTCAATTTCTTTTTCGATCTCCTCTACCCTGCGGGTGCGTTTTTCGTATTCTTCTTCTGATATTTCACCTCTCCTGTGACTTTCTTCCAGGGTTTCGCGGGCTTCTTCCACGCGTGTTTTGGTTCGACGAACACCCTCTTCTACTTCAACAGCAACTTCACGAACTATCTCTTGTTTTTCCTCTTTAGAACGGGCTGCGGCTGCGCGTGCCTGCCCGAAGTCACGCCCATGCATTCCGTCTTTGTCGCGACCGTAAGCATGTCCTTGAGGATCGGCTTTGTCAGCTTCCTGACTAGCGCGGGCCTGTTCAGCTTGTTGACGGCCTTTTTCAGCGGACTCCTGTGCCTGCTCACGGGCCTGCTGTCCGCGGTCTTGTCCCTGCTGACCACGTTCCTGTCCCTTTTGTTTTTGTTCTTCAGCCTTCTCCCGGGCTTGTTCTTTTTTCTCCTGTCCTCTGCCCTGCTCTTGTGATCGGGGATTCTGTGCCAATAAGGCAACAGATACCATAAGAACTCCGGTTATTAACAATAATTTCTTCATAGCGTTTGTGTGTTTAATTAACATCTGTTAATTCTTCGAGCTCAGCTTCCAGTTCGGCAATTCTTTCATTGAGTTCAATGTTCTTTTGAAGGGCTTCTTCCAGTTCAGCTTCAAGCTGCACCTGATCGCTGTTTTCTTCCGTCTGGCGGTCACCCTGTCCGACACAGGCCATCAAAAAGCCTGAAGCCAGCAAAATCATAAAATACTTCTTCATGGTGTAAAGTTTTGAGATTGTAAGGTAAAGGTAAGAAAATATTGGCCCGCAATGAAAAAGAAAACCCGGTATCATCCGCTTATTTAGTCTTAATATGTATTAGATGCGATCAATCATTTCGTAGCGAATATTTTATATATTTGTTTGAAAATCAGGATATTTTTTCATTCCTGAATTTAAAATTTAAACTTACCAGATTATTTAACACAAAACCAGCCTGTCATGAAAAAAAAATTTACCATCTATTTACTGTTTTTTGCAGCAGTTATCTTTATTTCGTTAACACCCCACACAGGAGATAAAAACAGCAGCCAGGCACCCATAGGCCGCACCGGAGCTCCGGGCGATGGCACCTGCGGAGATTGCCATTCAGGGGGCAGCTACACCGGTCAGATATTGTTTGAACTGGGAGATGGCACCATTACAGAATATACACCCGGTGAAACCTATACCATTGCTTTTACAGGTGATTTTAATGCTCCACGCTTTGGTTTTTCTGTAACTGCATTGAATGCGAATGATGATCCGGCAGGAGACTTTGCCGTATTAAATGATGATAACACATACAAAGCCGTAGCCGCCAATGACCGCCAGTACATCGGCCATAAAAATGCCAATGATAACAACGAATGGGAATTTGAATGGACTGCACCCTCATCAGATGTGGGTAATATCACTTTTTATTATGTGATCAATGCAGCCAATGGGGATAACGGAACGGGTGGCGATTATATAGAACTGGGCGCAACAAGCCTTGCTCCCGGCGATGAACCCGAAACTTTTGAAGTAATCTTCAATGTGGATATGACCAATGTAGCCGAATACTTCAATGCTGACCTGGATGTGGTTTACATTACCGGCGATCTGCTGGAATGGGCCGAACCCGGCACCGAACCTGAACTCCAAACCATGACACGCATTAATGATTCTTTCATTTTCACCCGAACACTCCAGCTGGAAGGAGGAGAATATGATTATAAATATTTTCTTAATGAAGGATGGGATGGTGGAGAATGGGCCGGAGACCCAAACAGGGAAATTACAATAACAGACGATGCAACAATTAATGACGTATGGGGACTACCCGGCCAGGAGTTTGGCTTTTCACTTACCCTTTTGATTAACCCTGAAGATGCCGGCACAGTTAACGGCGAAGCTTCTTTCCTGGCCAATGCCATAGCACAAATTACTGCAACCCCTTCAGAAGGTTTTGTTTTTATCAACTGGACCGATGAAGATGAAGAAATTGTAAGCACCGATGCAAATTACCAATTCAATATGCCCGCTGAAGATCTCACGCTTACAGCTAATTTTGATAGCGGAAATAATGTGGATGAAACAGAAGAACTCCAGATCAATGTTTTCCCCAACCCCGCGCAGGATCATTTCACCATCCGCTCTGATTATCTCATTACCTACATTACGATCACAGACCTGAGTGGCAGAGTGGTTTTCAGTCAACCTGCGAATGTTTATGAAACCAGCATTGATAATCCATTCGATACCGGATTCTATATCGTAAGCATCACCACTACTGAAGGGGTGTTTGTGAGAAAGGTGCAGGTGAGGTAAGCCGATATTTTCTGGTACTTTCTTTTGTTTTTTTGCATCACGCAAAGGCGGGAATGAGGCGCGGAGAGCGCTGAGATTTTCCTGGCCGGGGGCATGGAGTATGCGTGGAAAACAGCTTTGTTATGTTTATTCAGACTAAATATAAACAGACTATTTATGTAAATTGCTTCTATTTTTCATTTATCTTTATCTGACTATACTACCTTTCTGATTTTCAATATCCTTGTCTTATCCCAATTAAGTCAATGCACACAAAATTATCCAGCCATGAAAACAAAAAATACTTTTTGCCTGCTATTTGTAACTGCATTTATTTTTATTTCCCTGAAATCCCACCCTGGCGATATAATCACCAGCCATACACCCGGAGAACTAACTTCAGAAACGATTACAGCCGATCTCACCCCCGGCGATAAATCCGAACTGAAAACACCTGATAAAACAGCGGTAGCCGAAGTCGGATTGCGTTCTTCAACAAACCCCGTGGCCATAGCCTGGGTTGCCAGCTCTGAAGGTAATGCCTTTATTAAATCATATTTAACCATAGACGCTTCAGGTAATGTCTATATAACCGGAGGCATGTACTGGTCGGAAACAGGATTGGATTTCATCACGATCAAATACAACAGAAAAGGTGAAGAGCAGTGGATTGCCCGCTACAACGGGCCGGGGAATGATTGGGATGTACCAAACGCCATTGCCCTTGATGCTTCAGGTAATGTATATGTGACGGGCGAAAGTAAAGGTCAGGGAACTGGTTATGATTACGCCACCATCAAGTACAACAATGAGGGAGAAGAGCTATGGGTAGCCCGATACAACGGGCCGGGGAATGATGCGGACCATGCTGCTGCCATTGCCGTTGACACATCAGGCAATGTCTATATAACGGGAGCTAGTAAAGGTTCAGAAACGGATTCTGATTACACCACCATCAAATACAACAATGAAGGTGGAGAGCAATGGGTAGCACGTTACAACGGACCGGGGAACGGGTATGACTATGCTTTTGCCCTTGCCCTTGACGCATCAGGCAATGCCTATGTAACGGGAGCGAGTATAGGTTCAGAAACAGATTATGATTACGCCACCGTCAAATACAACAGTGAGGGTGAAGAGCAGTGGCTAGCCCGATACAACGGGCCGGGGAATGATTGGGATGTGGCAGACGCCCTTACCCTTGATGCTTCAGGTAATGTATATGTGACGGGATATAGCGTGGGTTCAGAAACGGATTCTGATTACACCACCATCAAATACAACAATGAAGGTGGAGAGCAATGGGTAGCACGTTACAA
>JBHEOF010000029.1:27360-38105 GCA_046261715.1 Bacteroidales bacterium | reverse complement strand
TTGTTTTCAATTTGTTGTGGTGCAACATATTTACCGTTCGACATCTTAAAAATTTCTTTCTTACGATCGGTAATTTTAAGAAAGCCTTCCTGGGTGAGTTCGCCAATATCACCACTATGGAACCATCCGTCTTTATCTATTACATCGGAAGTTGCAACAGGATCCTTGTAATAACCGATCATCAGGCCCGGGCTTTTAATCAGAATCTCACCGTCATCAGCAATATTTACATCAACACCATTCAATATTTTCCCTACTGTGCCTGGCATAACGAATCCCGGTTTAGAATAATTAACCGCAACAACAGGCGAGGTTTCAGTAAGGCCATATCCTTCAAAAATGGGAAGTCCGGCAGCCCAGAATATTCTGGCAAGGCGCGGCTGTAAAGCTGAACCACCACATCCAATAAATGTAAGGTTTGGGCTTAGTGCTTCGCGCCACTTACTGAAAACCAGTTTGTCGGCAAAGTAATGACGAATACGATAAGAAATTGATTGCTTTTTAAACGGAGCATATTGTTCAGCCAGCTTAAGCGACTGCATGAATATAAAACGTTTTATGCTACTAAGTTTTTTTGCCTTTTGCATTATTTTGTCATAAATGGACTCAAGCAAGCGTGGCACAGCAATAAACCCATCTACCTGAAGGTCTTTAATATCACGGGCTATCGTGTTGATACTTTCTGCATAGTATACACTTACACCCAGGTAATGGTACTCATAATTCACCATGTGCTCAAAAACGTGCGACAATGGTAAAAAACTTAAAGCTTTGTGATTATGGTTAAGGTGTTGAATATCTGCAGTGGCTATTGCATTGCTCATAAGATTTTTATGAGAAAGCATAACTCCTTTAGGAAGTCCTGTTGTACCAGATGTGTAGATAATAGTTAAAAGATCTTCTTCAGTAATACCCTCGCGAATATCCATCACTTTATCATAATATATGGTAGCATTTGCTTTGCCCTTTTCAGGAATCACCGACCAGTTTTCTGCTCCTTCAACCTGGTTAAATGTTAAAATCTGATGGGTAAAACTCAGGTTTTTCTTTATGTTTTGTAATTTTTTGTACAAAGCTGCATCAGACACTATTACCAAAGATGATTCAGAATGATTAAGTATATAAACAATCTCATCTTCTGATAAAGTGGGATGCACAGGAACATGCACCATGCCTGCCATTCCAATTCCCATTTCCATGAAATTCCACTCAGGGCGGTTATTGGTAATTGTAGCTACTTTATCACCTGGTTTGAAACCCAAAGATAGAAGACCCATACTCACATTCAATACGATATCTTTGTATTCTTTGGTATTATATTCTTTCCATTTGCCGTTTTCAACACCGCCAAGTTTGAATCGCCCAATAGTATCGGGATGTTGAATGAACCTTTCTAAAAGGTCAAAATTTCTTTTTATTTGCATTAGCTTTTTTTACTAAAAAATGATGTAACAATAATGTTGCTAAAATAAATTATTTTACTGTAGATTTAACAGATCGTAAAGCTTTTTGTTTCATTATCAGACTATTATTAAAACACAGCAAAGTTAATATTTAGATTTGGAAATATGCTCATAATAAATTATAATATTTTTATTACACAACTTAATGATAATAAGATTATTATACTTTAAAAAGAATGTAAAAATGAAGGAATAATTCTGGATAATTCAAATTAATTATATACGTTTGTTTTAAAAAAGATTCTTATTTATATCTATTATTAAAAAATATAAAACTTCAATATTACGAAGTAACTTAGATTTAAAAGGTCTGTTTAACATATTTTAACTATAATAAACGTCAGTAAGAAGCAAAGTTCTTGCTGATGGCTATTAACTTTATAGATTAATTAAAAAGGTCATTAAAAAACCAATATCATGCATATTCAAAAAGTTCTTTTAAGTGGGATAATCATTGCAGCATTTATGATTTCCTGCAGTTCATCAGATAAGGAAGTTTCATACCAGACAGGTGATCTGTCAGTAAAAATTGATACTCTTGCTACCGGCTTACAAAATCCATGGGGAATGGAGTTTTTACCCGATGGGCGTATCCTTATTGTAGAAAAGCCGGGATTTTTACGTATTTGGGAAGATGGACAACTTCAAGGTGATCCTGTTTCCGGCTTGCCTGAAATATGGGTGCACGGGCAGGGAGGTTTATTAGATGTTGCTATGCATCCCGATTATAATGAAAATGGGTGGCTTTATTTTGCCTATGCTTCACCCGGTGGTGATGGTGGGATTACTGCTATTGGCAGAGGCAAACTTCAAAATAACCAGATTGCAGACTTTGAGAAAATATTCCAGGGAGTACCTTATTCTTCAGCTGGTGTTCACTTTGGAAGTCGCATTGTTTTTGATAAGGATAATCACCTGTTTACAACCATTGGTGACAGAGGTGTAATGAATGATGCACAAAATCTGGAAAACCACAGAGGTACAGTTTTAAGAATAAATGATGACGGCTCTATTCCTGAAGATAACCCATTCGTTAATGAACCGGGTGCCATGCCTGAAATCTGGTCGTATGGCCATCGCAATATTCAGGGCATGGTAATTCACCCTGAAACCGGAGATTTGTGGACTCACGAGCATGGCCCTCGCGGAGGTGATGAAATAAATGTTGCTATCAAAGGTGAAAACTATGGATGGCCCCTTGCAACACATGGTATCAATTACAATGGAACGGTTATTACACCCGATACAACGCTTCCGGGTATGGTTGATCCTATTCTTCACTGGACCCCATCTATTGCTCCCTGCGGTTTAGATATTGTTACCAGCGATAAATATCCACAATGGCAGGGAAACCTTATGGTAGGAGCCCTGGCAGGAGAACATATCCATAGAGTAGCAATTGATGGCCGAAATGTAGTGGAAACAGAAAAATTGCTCGAGGGATTTGCACGCTTCCGGGCCATCCGTGAAGGACCCGATGGTTATATTTATGTGCTCACCGAATCTCCTGGCCTGTTTTTCAGATTGGTACCTGAAGAATAAATTTATTGGGTACCCTATTGAGCAAATAATACCGGGGTATCAGTTCTCATTACATTTTCTAAAACCTCTCCTGCGAATCTTTTAGAATATTAAACAGAAATTCGCGGGCCCTGAATAGTTGGGCTTTTACGGTACCAAGGGGCAGATCAAGTTCTTCGCAGATCTCTTCATAAGAGTATTCATCAAAGTATCTTAACTGTATAAGTTTCTTGTAGCGGGGTTTTAGTTTATCGACTACTTTTCGCATAAGTTCAATCTTTTGCGATTTGATCAGGTTCTCTTCAGGATCAAGCCCACCTGCAGGCATGCTTTTTACGTTGTAAGATTCATTAACATCTTCGTAATTGTCATTGGCCAGCACATTCTTCTTCTTTTTTCGCATAAAATCAATGCAATTGTTTGATGCTATCTTAAAAAGCCAGGTGCTGAAAGCATAGTCAGGTGTATATTGTGATAAGTTTTTGAAAGCCTTTCCAAAAGCTTCAAGGGTAAGGTCTTCTGCATCATCGACGTTGCCGGTCATTTTTACCAGCATAAAATAAATCGTATCCCGGTATAACCCCATGAGCTCAGTAAAAGCAAGCTGATTACCTTGTTCAACGGCTTGCTTCACCAATTCATAATCTCTTTGAGCCTTTTCTGTGAGATTGGGGTTTACTTCCATTTATTTTTTCTGTATAACAGATTTGAAATTGCAAAAACAGGGTTTAAAAATGCGAAAATCATATCAAATATTGGCGAATATAAAAATAATTTCCGTTCATTAAACTTTTTCCCTGCATAATTGATGATAAGCAAAAGAGAAAAATACTTAATAAAAATTAACCCCAAAGCAATGTATAAAGTTAAACAACATTTCATCAGAAGAAGAAAAGCTATCAATGAAATATAAAACATGGTGTGCGAAAAAGCAAGCAATCCCATTCTTAATTTATCCCCTCCTTTATAATAAACACCTGTAGATAAATGGCGTTTTTTCTGCTTAAACCATTCTTTAAAGGATTTTTCAGGTTCAGAAACAGTAAAACTTTCTGGCGACAATGATATGCTTGTATTATGCTTGTCGGCAGCTTTATTTACAAACAAATCATCATCGCCCGATTTAACTTTATAATGAGATGTAAAACCACCATGGCGAAAGAATAGTTCCTTTTTATAAGCCAGATTTCTTCCAACCCCCATGTAGGGTTTACCGGCCAGTGCAAACCCCAGATATTGCAGAGCGATAATGATTGTATCGTAGCGAATCAATAGATTTAAAAATCCGGGTAATGTACGATATCCACCGTAACCCAATACTACTTCAGTTTTTTTATCAAATGCCGAAACCATGCTTTTCACCCAATTTTTTCCCGTTGGTTTGCAATCAGCATCGGTGAGGAGAATAATATCATTTTTAGCAGACTTTATGCCCAGTGCAAGTGCGAGCTTCTTGCCTGAAAAGAAATTTACATTCTCGCGAAGGTTAATAACTTTGAAGTGCGAATACTTTTCCTGAAATTTTTTTAGCAGGAAATAACTATCATCTTCCGAAAAATCATTGACCAGAATGACTTCAAACTCAGGATAATCCTGTTCAAGTATCGAAGGAAGATTCTTTTCAAGATTTTCATACTCGTTTTTGGCACAAATAACAACAGACACAGGTTTTTTTTCCTGACCAGGGTTCCCTGTTGTTAATGACCTGAATGCTACACGGCTGAATACAGTCCAGTAGTAAATCATTGATATGAAAGTAAATAAAGCCACGAACAGCAGTGCAATCCACTGGGCATCTCTGATCATTTCAGTAAACGGTATCATTCAGTTCCCCTTATTTTTGAAAGGTGCAAAAATAGCCAATCTAAAGGAATATCAACTATCTTTGAAAAATTATTAATACAGGTTTTTTCATGAAGTTTCATATCCAACATTCCGATACATCAAGCAACGCCAGAAGTGGAACAATTATTACTGATCACGGAAAAATTCATACCCCCGTATTTATGCCTGTGGGAACCGCAGGTACAGTAAAAGCAATACATAACAAGGATCTTACCGAGCAGGTTAACGCAGAAATTATCCTTGGAAATACATACCATCTTTATTTACGGCCGGGACTTGATATTTTAAGGAAAGCAGGTGGATTGCATAAATTTAACGCATGGGAAAAACCTATTCTTACCGATAGCGGTGGCTACCAGGTATATTCACTGGCACATCGAAGAAAACTTAAGGAAGAAGGCGTTGTATTTCAGTCGCATATTGATGGCTCAAGACATACATTTACTCCGGAAAGTGTAATGGATATACAGCGAATAATAGGCGGAGATATTATTATGGCATTTGATGAATGTACCCCCTACCCTTGCGAATACGATTATGCCAAATCATCAATGGAGCTTACCCACAGATGGTTAAAACGTTGCTGCGAACATTTTGACAGCACACATGGACTTTATAACTATAGCCAAACTTTATTTCCAATAGTCCAGGGCAGCACTTACAAAGATTTGCGGGAACAATCTGCCGCATTTATAGCAGACCAGGACCGTGATGGTAATGCTATTGGTGGTCTTTCGGTGGGCGAACCGGCAGAAATGATGTATGAAATGACAGACCTTGTTTGTTCTATTTTACCAAATGATAAACCCCGTTATCTGATGGGCGTGGGAACTCCTGTAAATATTCTGGAAAGCATTGCCCTGGGTGTTGATATGTTTGATTGTGTAATGCCTACCCGCAATGCCCGCAACGGAATGATATTTACCAGTGAGGGTATTATCAATATGAGAAATAAAAAGTGGGAAAAGGACTTCTCTCCAATTGATCCTGCCGGTAACACCTTCGTAGATTCAATGTATTCAAAAGCTTATCTGCGGCATCTTTTTGTTGCCGGTGAAATGCTGGCACCAATAATAGCAACCATGCATAACCTGGGTTTTTATTTGTGGCTTGTGAAAGAAGCACGTAAACATATTGAAACAGGTGATTTTTCAACCTGGAAAAACATTATGGTTTCAAAGCTATCTCAAAGACTATAGCGGGCAAAGTCTTTACCAAATCACGAATACGAAAAATGTTACCTTTGCGTTATTTATTGAAAAAAATATACATTACTCTATATTTATTTAGATAATAAGATTTGCCGCTTAGGATTAATTGCGAAAATCTGAATACTGTCTCTGCGGATGAAACTCAGAAAACTCGACTTTTACATTATAAGAAAGTTTCTCGGAACTTTTTTTTATGCCATCGCATTGATCATTCTCATTGTAATCATTTTTGACCTTTCCGAACGCATTGATAATTTTATTGAAAACCAGGCCCCGCTCAATGAAATTCTCTTTGATTATTACCTGAACTTTATCCCTTACTTTATCAACCTTTTTAGTCCGTTGTTTACATTTATTGCTGTTATTTATTTTACATCAAGGATGGCTTTCAATACCGAGATTGTTGCCATTTTAAGCTCGGGAATCAGTTTCAGGCGCATGCTTATACCTTACTTTCTTTCAGCAGCAATACTTGCAATATTATCTATCTATCTTTCTAATGTAATGATACCTGATGCCAATAGAAAAAGGCTCGATTTTGAAGAAACTTACTTCAGAAAAAACCGACAGTTCAGGGAAAGAAACATTCATATGCAAATAAGACCCGGAGAATTTGTTTATCTGGAGTCATTTAATGAACGGATAAATGTAGGATATAAATTTACGCTTGAAAGTATCGCTGATGGAAAATTAACCCATAAAATTAGGGCAGACCGGGCCGAATGGGTTGATAGTACCGGTACATGGTCGCTAAGAAATTATTTTGCCAGGGAAATTGACAGCATTGGAGAAAACCTGAGTTTTGGTAACCGGTTAGATACGGTGATAAATCTTACTCCCGATGATTTTATTCAAAACCTGCGTGAAATGGATGCTATGAATTTCAGAGAACTACAGGCTTACATTGACAATGAACGGTTAAGAGGATCAGAAAATATTAAATTTTACCTTGTAGAAAAACACCGTCGCATTGCTTTTCCTTTTGCAACGCTGGTACTTACACTAATAGGTGTTTCATTGTCAAGCAGAAAGGTAAGAGGCGGAATGGGCCTACACCTGGGTATTGGCTTAACACTTAGTTTTGCTTTTATATTATTTATGCAGGTATCTACCACTTTTGCTACAAATGGAAACCTTCCGCCGGCGTTGGCTGCATGGATTCCCAATATTATGTTTGCTGCGCTAGGCTTCTATTTGTTACGCACTGCACCCAAGTAGTAATCTATATATAAACAGATATCATAGTATAAAAAAAAGAGCTCCGAAGAGCTCTTTTGGGTTTATTCTTTGGATTTGGGTTTCAAAAAAATATCCGGTAACAAATAACCCATGGCTCCTCCCCATATCATGGAAAGGTAGGGATTAGATTGAATAGCACAACCACTTTCGCATCCTATAAATGTATAGTAAGTAAACCCACCCAAAACACCAATAAGTGTAAAAGAACCAATCACCCAAAGATATTTTTGACGAGAGATGTTTCCGTTCTCTGTTCTGTTTTTCAGTTGTTCATTTCCGGTATTTTCCATAATTATAATTGTTTTCTGATGAAAAAATTCCCATCCATAAATTATTTTGCTACACCCAAAACTTCTTCTATAGCTTTTTCTATGGCTGTTTTAGGAAGTGCTCCGGCAGCCATTTGGGGTTGAGAATTTTTAGGTACAAACAGTATAGATGGAATACTTTTGATACCGAAAATTGCACTAAGTTCTCTTTCTTTCTCTGTATCAATTTTATAAATATTAACTTTCCCTTCATACTCCTTAGAAAGCTCTTCCAGCACGGGTGCTACCATTTTGCAGGGACCACACCAATCTGCATAAAAATCAATTATACATGGTTTGTCGCCTTCAAATTTCCAGTCTTTGTTGTTTTCAAAATCAAATACTTTGCTTTTGAATGTCTCTAAATTTAAATGTTCCATAATAAAATTTATGTGGGGAAGAATAAGAATACTTCCCGTTATTTGACTTTTGTTATTTACTTTTTATTCGTTTAAAGATGGCTTTTTATTGCTGCAATAAGATTTTCTTTTTGCTGAACACCCACATAACGTTCAACTTGTTTACCATCCTTAAAAATTATAAGTGTAGGAATATTTCGTACTCCATTATTACTTGCAGCATTGGGATTGTTGTCAACATCAAGTTTTGTAATTTTAGCCATATCTCCTATTTCCTGGGCTACTTCTTCAATAATAGGATTTTGAATACGACATGGTGGGCACCATACTGCCCAAAAATCAACCAGCGTTACTCCTTCAGCGATGGTTTGATCAAAATTGTTATCTGTTACAATTAAAACCATACTTTCTTCTGAGCTGACTTCGGTAAATGTGTTTTCTGCATTACCATTGCCTGAATTAAAGATCATTACAGTTCCGATTGCAACAGCAATTACTAACACTGCAATCTGTATTGGCCTTGTCTTTTGCCAGAAGTTTTCCTTATTATCCTGTTTTTTATTGCTCATAGGTTTGTTTTGTAATTATGTTAATTAATATCTAAACAGAATTCAATTATAAAATATCCCGGTTTCAGATTATAAAAACTCTGCAAAAGTATCTAATTATGTAGATATATAAAAGTTAATTAATGTTATCCATAATGGTACTAAAACCACGTAAAAACCGAAAAATATTGATATTAAAATGTAAGAACTTTGTAATAAACTATTTAATGTAACCAATGTAAGGAAATTTTGTTCACAATATGTATTATAGTATTGATAATTAATATCTTACGAAAAATTAAATACATTCAGGATGCTAAAAAACAGTTTAAAACTACTGAGAACAAAGAATCTGAGTTTTCAATTAATAACAATAATGATTTTCAGTTTATCTTTTCAATCATGTGATGAAGATGGAAATCTAATTATCTCCGGTAATCTCACCGAAGCAGAAGTAATTAACGGATTGAAAGAAGCTTTAAAGGTTGGCACAAACAATTCAGTTGAAGAAACAAACAGAACTGATGGTTATTTTGGAAATCCTGAAATAAAAATTCCATGGCCCGAGGAGGCTACAGGAGCTTACAATTACATAAATAATAATTTAAGTATCATTCGCCCATTGCTTGATGAAGTTGTTTTGCTTATGAACCGGGGTGCTGAAAATGCTTCAGCAAAAGCTAAACCCATATTTATTGATGCTATTACAGGTATTACCATTAATGATGCATGGGATATACTAAACGGCGATGACAATGCAGCAACCATTTATCTTTACGATCGCACATTCACCAGCCTTCATGCTTCATTTAAGCCTGATATACAAGATGCGCTTGAGTCTGTTGGTGCTGCAACTGCATGGTCAGAAATTATCAGTATCTATAATCCGATTGCACAAATCAGCCCTTCTTTGAATACACTGGATCCCGATCTGGCTGAATATGCAACCGCAGAAGCACTTGATGGTTTATTTTTTCTTATTGCCGAAGAAGAATATAAAATACGAACAGATCCACTGGCCAGAATAAATGAAATACTCAGAAAAGTATTTGGTACGCTGGATAATTGAATGAATTATTCAATTCCTGCAAAATGTTTCATAAACTGAACCCTTTGAAATACAGCAGGATTATCAGATTTTTTGTAACTAAGTTTTCCACGAAAATCAGAAATACCGGAGAAATTGTGTTTTTCCATCCATGATTGCAATTGATCAATGATAAGTGGTATCTGATCGAACCCGTTTTTATATAAAGTACTGCATATCTGCACTGCATGAGCTCCTGCCAGAAGTTGTTTAACCACTCCGTAACCATCATGTACTCCTGTAGACGCGCAAAGATCAGTCTGCACCCTGCCTGCCAGTATAGCAATCCAGCGAAGCGATGTGGATATTTCTTCGGGTGTACTGTATAAGTTGCCCGGTTTTATGGTAAACTTATCCAGATCAATATCCGGATTAAAAAATCTGTTGAATAGCACAATACCCTGCACACCAGACCATGATACTTTTTTTACAAATTCTGCAAGTCCGGAAAAATGGTACGACATTTTTATAGCAACCGGAATTTTTACCTGCTTTTTAACCTGCTCTATTATCTCAAAGTAGAGTTTTTCATATTCATTACCGGGAGTATCAATATCTGACGGCAGAATAAAAACATTGAGTTCCAATCCGTCGGCCCCTGCTTTTTCAATTTCATGAGCAAAAGAAGGCCACTCATCAGCGCTAACACAATTTATGCTTGCAATGACGGGAATACTGAGTTTACTTTTGGCATTTTTGATTACTTTAAGATAATCATCAATAGTTTGAGTACGGGAATAATTTCGTATATAATCATCGGCTTCTGTATACGCACTTTGTACGTCATCATAAGAGAAAACCTTACGAATCTCAAATTTAATTTGTTCTTCAAATAATGATTTCAGCACCACAGCACCTGCGCCTTTTTCTTCCGCTTTTACAAGCTGGTCAATTGTGCGGGTTAAGCCCGAACTGCCCACAATTACTGGGTTTTTGAGCGTTAAGCCCATGTAGCTGGTTGAAAGGTCTGTCATGATCCGGTATTTTTTTGTTAAAGAATTTGCTTAGTATTTAAAAAACAGCCATTGGAGCCGATTTTTTTCTGATTGACAAACCTACATAAAATTTGAAAAACTAATACAAATACATTTAAAAAAATTACACTGTTGTTTTATAAAAGATTTTAAAAACCGAAATACACTTAATTCTGGTACATTATATGAT